>DAHVZZ010000464.1:0-4792 GCA_027323785.1 Acidobacterium sp.
AACCAGGCCAGCAGCCGGTAGGACACAACCGCCGCGGAAGCTTCCGCGGCGGTTGTGTCCTACCGGCTGCTGGCCTGGTTACCAGACGCGGCAGGACTTTGCGGGCACCATCGGTTGCCCCTGGCGGCAGTCGAACGCCCGGGCGAACTGCGGCATATTGACCAGGACCCCCCGCACGCGAATGGCGTCGGGCGAATGGGGATCCGTCTGCGCCAGCATGCGAAGGAACTGCGGCCGCTCATTGGTACACCAGTTCTGCGCGAAGGCGATGAAGAACTGTTGCTGCTGCGTGTAATGCGCTTCCGATTTCTGCTCGGCGGTCGCCGGAGCGGGGAGGCCCGAGAGTGCCTCGCGGGCCATCAGCGCCATGAGCGCCAGCCGGATGCCGCCATTGTCGGCGGTGTTTTCGCCGAGGGTCAGTTTGCCGTTGACTTTGACGCCCGGAGTGGCCTCGAACTGGCTGTACTCATTGACCAGGCAGGCGGTGCGCGCCTCGAAGTTCTTCTTATCCTGCGGAGTCCACCAGTTGTGCAGGTTGCCTTTGCCGTCGAAGCGGGAGCCCTGATCGTCGAAGCCGTGGGTCAGTTCGTGGCCGACCACGGCGCCGATGTGACCGTAGTTCGTCGCGGCGGAGGCGTTTTTGTCATAGAACGGAGGCTGCAGGATGCCGGCCGGGAAGTTGATGTCGTTCATGCTGGGGTCGTAGTAGGCATTCACGGTCGGCGGGGTCATCTGCCACTCGTCGCGGTTGACCGGCTTGCCGATCTTGTCGAGCTGATATGCGATCTCGAATTGACGCGAGCGGACGGCATTGCCGAAGGCGTCGTCGCGGCGGATGGTGAGCTTCGCATAGCTGCGCCACTTGTTCGGATAGCCGATCTTGTCGGTGACCATGTGCAGCTTGTCGAGGGCTTTCTGTTTGGTGGCGGGGCTCATCCAGTCAACTTCCTGGATGTCTTTGGCCATCGCTCCTTCGATGTCGTGGACCATCTGCAGGGTGGAGGCTTTCATGTCGGGGGTGAAGTACTGGCGCACATAGAGCTTGCCCAGAGCTTCGCCCAGGGAGGCGTTGGTGGCGTTCACGCAGCGCTTCCAGCGCGCCTGCTGCTGCTGGATGCCTTCGAGGTCGTGGCCGTAGAACTGGAAGTGCTCGCGATCGAAGGCCTGGGGCAGGCGGAAGGAGAAGGAATCCACCAGGTGGACACGGAGGTAGGCCCTGATGGTGGCGAGGCTGGTGTCGGCGATGGTCTTATTGAGCGCGGCGAAGAAGCCCGGGGCGACGACGTTCAGCTCGGTCACGGCGGGCGAGCCCATCAGCTCGATGTACTTTTGCGGATCGAGGACGGGGGTGGCCTGGGAGAAGCTGGCCAGCGTCTCCATGTGATAGACGTTGCTGGGATCGCGGCGCATGACCACGCCCTGGGAGGCTTTTGCCAGGGCGGTTTCCAGGGCCATGACTTTTTCGGCCTGGGCGGAGGCTTCCGCGGGACTGTCGCCGAGCAGCTTCAGCATGTTGGCGACATGCTGGACGTACTCCTTCCGCGTCTGGATGCTTTTCGGGTCGGTGCGGAAGTAGTATGCCTTTTCCGGCAGGCCCAGGCCGCTCTGGTCGAAATAGGCGATCTCCTTTGTCGCGTCCTTGTAGTCCTGCTGCGATCCGTAGTCGACGAAGACGCCGACGCCCATGCGGTTGAGGTACGCGATGAGGCCGGGCAGCTGGGCCCGGGACTTCAGCTCGGCGATCCGCTTGAGTTCCGGCTGGACCGGCGCGAGGTCTGCCTTGTCGATCGCGGCGGTATCCATGCAGCTGGAGTAGTAGTCGCCGATCTTTTGCTGGTTGCTGCCCATTGGAGCATGGGCCTGTGCCGCCGCCGTCACGATCTGGTGCAGTGCCTGGGTGTTGAACTCATAGAGGTTCACAAACTGGTCGAAGAGCGGCAGGTCGGCGGGAATGGGGTGCTCTTTTGCAAAATTCCCACAGGCAAACTGATAGAAATCCACACAGGGGTTGGCGGAAGTATCCATCGCGGCCGGATCGAAACCAGGAATCGGCTTGTATTGTTTTGCCTCCGCCGGCTTCGACGGAGTGGGTTGCTGGGCATAGGCGCTCAGGGCGAATGCAGTGACAAGGCAAAGGGCTGCGGCAGGCAGTCGGCGCATCGTTCCTCCGAAAGGGTGACCAGATAACCAATCAGCATACGCTTCGCCGGGTGCGGCGGTTCATGAACGGGGACGCTTTTCCCGCCGGCGGTTCGGGAATTCCGGGCTGCCGCCCTGCCTGACGGGCGCCAGGGCAGATTTCCGGCATTCACCTTTGGCCTTCCTCCCTGCTGGTAGGCTTCAGAAAGATGCGACGAGAAGCCCATTTCCCTGCCGGCCAGACCCTGCTGATCGATGCGGATGACACTCTGTGGGAGAACAACATCTACTTCGAGCGGGCCATCGCGGGATTCATCTCGTGGCTGGATCATCGGGAATACACGCATGAGCAGGTTCGCCAGAAGCTGAACGAGGTAGAGCGCGAAAACATCCGTCGGCACGGCTATGGCCTGGTGAGCTTCCGGAAGGCGCTGGTGGCCTGTTTCGAGCAGCTCTCGGCGGAGCCGATCACGCCGGAGAGGCACGAGCGCATCATGAGCTTTGCCCAGTCGATTGCGGACGAAGAGATCCTGCTGCTGGAGGGAGTGGGCGAAGCGCTGCCGCAACTGGCGGAGCGGCATCGGCTGATTCTGGTGACCAAGGGTAACGAGGCGGAACAGGCCGACAAGCTGGCCCGCTCCGGCGTGGCGCAGCACTTTTCCGGGGTGGAGGTTCCACGGGAAAAGGATCCTGAGGCCTACCGCACGGTTTGCGGCAAGTATTCACTGGCGCGGGAAGCGACGTGGATGATCGGAAACAGTCCGCGGTCGGACGTGAACCCGGCGCTGGCGTGCGGACTGCACGCGGTGTATATCCGACATCCGCAGACGTGGGTGCTGGAGCACGAGGTGCTGAATGCCGCTCCGGAGGGGCAGCACCTGCTGGAGGTTCCGTCGTTTCGGGATCTGCTGCACTATTTTTAGTGCGGACGCATCGCCGAAGAGCAGGGCGCGTGGTTGAGCCGGCTTCGAGCGAATGCAGACAGAGAAAAAGGCCGCGCGGATTCATCGCGGCCTTTTTCTGTCTTGCTCTCTACATCCAGATTATCAGGTTGACCAGTTAAGGCTGCCCACTTTGATTACAGAAGGCGGCCGGAAGTTGTCCGCAATCCGGAATATTCTGTTGCCGTGGTGGGGAAACCACCGCTGCAGCCATTTTACAGTCGCCGGGCCCGAGGGGAAATCGCCGGGGGGAAAGAAAATTGGGTTGCGCCGGTGATGCGTCTCCTTGCGCCTGGCTCTGGTTTAATCAAAGAATGCCTTCACTTTGGAAGCCGGAAAGCTGGGAAAAACGTCTGGCCGAGCTGGAAGCGCGGAGCGGAGACCTGAAAGAGGCTCCGCTGCGGCGCGATGTGCGCTCGCTGGGATTGCTGCTGGGACGCGTGCTGCGGGAGCAGGCAGGCGAACCGCTGTTTGAGAAGGTGGAAGAGCTGCGCCAGGCGGCGATTCGGCGGCGGGAAGCACAGACCAAAGGCCGCGCCCGGGAAGCCGAGGATCTGATGCAGGAGGCGGTACTGGCGGTCCACGCGCTGCCGGTGGATGATGCCTACCGGCTGAGCCGGGCCTTCGCCTTCTACTTTGAGCTGATTAACCTGGCGGAGACCAACCACCGGAAGCGGCGGCGGCTGTCGCTGCAAATCCGTGGCGGCACGGAACGGCGCGAGGCGCAGCGCGGCGAGCTGCGGGGCACGCTGCGGGCGATGCGCGAGGCCGGCATTCCGGCGGAAAAGGCGCTGGAATGGCTGAGCAAGGTCATGGTGATTCCGGTGTTCACGGCGCATCCGACGGAGATTGCCCGGCGCACGGTGCTGATGAAGCGACGCCGGATGGGCGAGTTTCTGGAGGAGCTGGACCGCATTCCAGTTCCCGACGACGAGCTGAAGGCGCTGGAAGCGGCGCTGACGGCGGAGATTACGGCTCTGTGGCAGACGGACGAGGTGCGGAGCCGGCGGCCGGCGGTGGCGGATGAGATCCGGATGGGGCTGGACTACTACGACGTCTCCATCTTCGATACGCTGCCGGGACTGTACGCGGAAGTGGCGGCGGCGCTGAAGGCGGAGTACGAGCTGGAGCTGGAAACGACAGAGCTGCCCCTGCTGCTGCGCTTCGGATCGTGGATCGGCGGCGACCGGGACGGCAATCCGTTTGTGACGCCGGAGGTAACCCGCCAGGCGATTCAGGCCGCGCGGGAACGGCTGCTGGACTTCTACGACCGCAAGCTGCAGCAGATGATCGATCTGCTGACGACCTCGGCGCAGCAGCTGCCGATCAGCGACGAGATGATGGAACGGCTACGGGAGATTCAGGCGGAGCTGCACCTGAGCCCGGATGCGATGTTCGGGTCGAATTTTGAATTCGAGATGTACCGGCGGTACCTGGTGTGCGTACGGGCGCGGCTGCTGAAGACCGCGGGCAAGGCGGCCGATCCGGGGATGCTGGAGTCGGCGCGGACGGGCTTGTCGGAATACTGCTCGGCGACCGAGCTGATCGACGACCTGATGGTGGTGCGGCGGAGCCTGGCGGCCAATCGCGGCCTGCGGCTGGCGGAGACGATGGTGGACCCGCTGCTGATTATGGTGCGGACGTTCGGGCTGCATCTGCACACTCTGGACATTCGGCAGCACGCGAAGATCCATCGCAAGGCGCTGGAAGAG
>DAHVZZ010000491.1:0-3734 GCA_027323785.1 Acidobacterium sp.
GTCACCGGCGAAGGCCAATAAAAACCACGGGCCGCAGGAGCCTCTCTCCTGGGGCCCGCCTCCCGCCTCCCTGCGCTGCCCAACCAGGCACGCAGGGAAGGGCGGAGTCTCTGCCCGCGACACCGCCTGTTCTCAAACTCACCTACCGCGCCGCCTCTGCGCTGGCTGGAGCCGGAGCATAGCCGTAATAGTCCTCGTCCTCCTCGTCGTTCTTTGAGAACAGAAACAGGATGCGTGCGTGCGACCGCATGGCGAAATGGCGCGGAAGCCACACGCCCTCCGTCACCGGCATCTGGTCCAGCTCAAACCGCGTCCCCCGCTGCACCCGCGCCAGAAATCCCTCAATGGAGACCGGATGGATCACCTCGGCCTCCACCCGCACCCACTGGAAGGTATTCTTCTCGATCCACAGCGTCCCCTCCATACCGGTCAGAACCTTCGCCCGATTGTTCGGCGGCCGGTATCCCTTCCGCGGCTTCGCCTTCAGAACGTAAACCTCATGCCCGTCATGGACCCCCTCGCCCACCTGCGTGAACTCAAACGCGTTCACCATCTCCATCAGCAGATCCTGGTCCCGCTGCCGGTCCTGCTCGTAGCGGCCCACCCGTTTCGCCCGTTCCTCTGCCGACTCGCGGATTCGCGACCGGGCTGCCGCCTCCAGCTTCCGCCGCTCCGCCGCCTCGCCATCCGGCGAGAGTGGCTCTCCGTTGATCGCAACCAGTCGGGAATAGCGGGACCCGGCGAGCATGATCTCTTCGTAGGTCCGGTTTTGCTGGTTGCGCTCCCGCACCACTTTGAAGTAGTTGTAGCGCGGTGTCCACTGGTAGTTCGACTCGGCGGCCTGCACCGATCGCCGAACGATCGTCGCTGCGTCCATCCCCGTTGCGCCTGCCTGGCCCAGGGCCGTCAGCGCCGCGCCCATCAGCAATCCCGTGGCAATCAGTCCTCTCATCTCGTCTCCTTCCCGGGTCGCGCGCTCGCTTCGCGCCCTGTCGTCCCAACTGTCCGTCCGGCGGCTCTGCCCATGTGCGGATAGGGATAGCCATGGTCCAGCGCTTTCCTCAGTTCGGCATCCAGCCCGTACAGATCGTCGTAGAAATGCACCTGGCCCTCGTCCTCAACCACCGCCGTTCCATACAGAATCAAAACCGCAATCTTCCGCCGTACCGGAATCTCCAGCGTTTGATCGCCGGCCGTCGCCTCCAGAATCCGCTCCCGCGTCCACTCCTCCTGCCCGCGCAGCACCCATTCGGCCAGCGACAGCGGATCGGCCACCCGGATGCATCCGTGGCTGAAATCCCGCCGCGCCCGCGCAAAGAGCTGCTGCACCGGGGTTCCGTGCATGTACACGTCATAGGCGTTCGGGAAGTCGAATTTCAGCAGCCCCAGCGAGTTCTCCGGTCCCGGCCGTTGCCGCAGCCGAACCGCGCCCGACGCCAGCGATCCCAGCAGTTGCTGCCGTCCCATTCCACCCACCGGCTGCCGCCGCTCGTCCACCACCATCATGTCGTGCCGGGCCAGGTAGCCCGCATTTTTGCGCATCGCCGGAACAATCTCGTTCACCTGAATACTCAGCGGCACATTCCAGTAGGGCCGGACGATCACGCTCTGCAATTCGTCCTCGAATACCGGAGTGTGGTGCCGATACGCCTTCCCCACAATCACATGCATCCGCAGCACCATCCGCCGGTTTTCATAGGCACGCAGTTCGAACTCGGGAATATTCACCACAATGGCCGGATACACCGTTTCCGGAATCCATCGCCACCGCTCCAGCGTCAGTGCCAGCTGCTCCACGCGCTGCGCCAGCGGAGTCGTCAGCGCGCGCCATGTCTCCTTGCCCACTGTCCCGTCCGCAGGCAGCCCATGCTGTGCCTGGAACCGTTTCACCCCCTCCACCATCTCGCCTTCGTAGACGCTTCGCCGCTCGCCCTCCGCTGGCGTCTTCCCATCGCCCAGCAGCGCCAGCCGCGCCGCCAGCGCGGGCATATCGTCATATCGCTGCCCCGGTTTCAGCGGCAGCCGTGGCCGCTTTGGCATCTCCACCGGCTCCCGCGCCGCGCGCTGCCGATAATCCCGCAGCGCCGCCTCCGTCTGCCAGTAGCGGCGGAACGGCGGTTCCAGCTGCGCCATGCGCGCCGCCAGTTGGTTTTCCGGAAGCCGCTGTAGTTCCATCACCAGCGGCGCCGGGTCCAGCCACTGCTTCGGCGTAATCGCAAAGCGAACCTGCCGCGGATCCACACGCCCCTCATGCAGCGCGGACGCATACCGCATCACCGCGATCGTCAGCCCCAGGTCGGTCCGCCCTTCGTGGTCCGCCTCCGAACTCCAGCGCATGAGCAGTGCGGCGTCGTAGTCTTCCGGCTCCAGCCCTTTATCCGCGGCGTTCCGCAGCGCCGTCAGCAGGAAGTGCCCCTGGCTTCCAAAGCGCCCATCCGGTTTGATCCACAGCGGTTTGTATCCGTTCTGGGCATAAACGCGATCCACGCTTGCCCGCAGATCGGAAAAGTCAGGCCACCGCAGCCCCGCCAGCGAACCGGACGCGATCATCTGCCGCATCTCCTGGCCGGAAACGCCAGCCTGCCGCGGCTTCGGCAAATCCCTTCCCGTTGGAGCCCCCAGCGCAATCGACAAAGCCACCGCCATCAGCCCCAGCGGCTTGCCACGGAACTGAATCGCCAGGCTCATTGCGGCTCCGGCTGCTCTTCCGAGTCCGCCCGCGACCTGCGCGCGCCGCGCTCTGCCGGATGAACCCGTGACAGCAGCATGGCCCCGATCGCCGCCGCGCAAATCGAAGCGGCAAAGATAGCAACCCGGCTGATCGTGTATTGCCCCTGCGAATCGAACGCCAGATCTGCAATAAAGATCGATACCGTGAAGCCGATCCCGCCCAGCCACGCGACCGCGTGCAACTGCTTCCATCCCACCTCGGCGGGCAGCTCCGCCACGCCCAGCCGCACCGCAATCCAGCACGCCAGCGTGATGCCCAGCGGCTTGCCGATCAGCAGCCCCAGCAGCACCCCGTAGAAAATCGGCTGCGTCCACACTGCGTCCGCCCGCAGCTCATGGACAGAAACCCCCGCATTCGCCAGCGCGAACATCGGCAGAATCCCAAAGCTCACCCACGGATGCAGCTTCGCCTCCATCCTTTCCAGCGGCGACTCCAGCATGCGAATGTGCATACGGATCGAGCGCAGCCGTCTCCGCGCCTCCACGCTCAGCGGGCGCCCCTTGTCCGCCGACCGCACGATCTCCGTCAACCGGTTTCCCTCGCTCTCCAGGAAGGCTTCCGACAGCAGCGGCCCCTGGTAGGGAATCGCCAGCGCCAGCGCAATCCCGGCCAGTGTCGCGTGAACGCCCGCCGCCGACAGCGCCACCCACAGCGCCGCTCCCGTCACCAGATACGGCGTCAGCGAAACCACTCCCAGGCGGTTGAGTCCCAGGGAAAACAGAAATACCAGAAAGGCGATGCCCAGATATGCGGAATCCAGCTCGCCTGAATACACCACGGCAATCACCAGAACGCCCGCAATGTCGTCCACCACCGCCAGCGTCAGCAGAAACATCTTCAGCCCCAGCGGCACTCGCTTGCCAAACAGCGCCACAATCGCCAGCGCAAACGCAATGTCCGTTGCGATCGGGATCCCCCAGCCCCGCGCCTCCGGCCCGCTGTGGTTGATCGCCAGATAGATCAGTGCCGGAGCCGCCACGCCGCCCATCGCGCCCAGCAACGG
>DAHVZZ010000492.1:0-2626 GCA_027323785.1 Acidobacterium sp.
CGGCGGTGTATCTGGCGTCGGACGCGGCCTCGTTTGTGACCGGACAGGTGCTGGTGGTGGATGGCGGGTTCCTTGCGAGCGGGGTGAACCAGTAGGCGGGCGGGGGTGCGCTGACACCGGCCGCGGTTTTCGCACCAAAATCGATTATGGTGCGGATTCAATCAAATGGCGCATAATGTGAATATGAGGACTAATGTCAATCTTGATGACGAGATTCACGAGATTGCAGCGGTCTATGCATCGGCAAAGGGCATTACGCTGGGAGCGGCCATTGGCGAGCTAATCCGGAAGGGCAGCGCCGCGCAGGGCGGACAGGGTTCGCCCTCGCCGCGCCTCATCACCGGACGGAACGGGCTTCGGATCGTGCCGAAGAGTGCGGGGGGTATAACTCCGGAAATGGTTCAGGCCGCAGTGGACGAGGAAGACTGAGGGTGGCCGAGCGAGTGCATTTGCTGGACGTCAACGTGCTGTGCGCGCTGATGCATGAGGGGCATATTCATCATCGCCGGGTGACGCGATGGTTCGACGGCACGGAGAGGCTGCAGTGGGCGCTTTGCCCGGTAACGGAAGCCGGATTCGTGCGTGTTTCGACGAATTCGAGAAATCAGACGATGAACGTGACCTTCGAGGATGCGGCCGAGATGCTGGATTCGCTTGAGAAGCATCCAGGCTACCATTTTTGGCCCATTGCGGAGAGCTGGAATCGGCTGACGGCGCCCTTTGCCGGTAGCATCTTCGGATACAAGCAGGTGACTGACGCGGTGCTCCTGGGGCTGACCATCCAGCGGAAGGGTGTCGTTGTGACGATGGACAGCGGCTTTCGCCAGCTCGCCGGAAAGAAATACGCGGGGAGCGTCCTGATTCTGGAGTAAGCGGGGAAGAGGGGCATGGACGGGCCGTCCTTTGTCATACTGGTAACAGGGTATGGCGTTCAACAACATTATTGCGGTGGCGATGTCGGGCGGGGTGGATTCTTCAACCGTCGCGGCGATGCTGCGCGCCGATGGGTATGAGCTGGTTGGGCTGACGCTGCAGCTTTGGAATCAGCGGCGGCTGGCGGGCAAGGAAGGCATGCCCGAGCAGGTGACGGGGCGGTGCTGTTCGCTGGACGACGTGTACGACGCGCGGCGAGTGGCGGAGCAGCTGGGGATTCCGTATTACGTGGTGAACGAAGAGGAGCGGTTTGAGGCGGATGTGGTGCGGCCATTTGTGCGGGAATATCTGCATGGGCGGACGCCGATTCCGTGCTCGCTGTGCAACAACCATCTGAAGTTCGATCAGCTGCTGGTGCGGGCGCGGCAGATTGGCGCGGACCGAATTGCGACGGGACACTACGCCCGGAACGATTGGGACGAGGCGCGGGGCCGGTGGATTTTGCGGCGTCCGGCGGACGAGGCGAAGGATCAGACGTACTTTCTGTTTGGGCTGACGCAGGAGCAGCTGGCGCGGACGCTGTTTCCGCTGGGCGGCTACCAGAAGGCCGCGGTGCGGGAGAAGGCGGCGGAGGCCGGGCTGGCGATTGCGGTGAAGCCGGATTCACAGGAGATTTGTTTTATTCCGGGCGGGGACTACAAGCGGTTTATTGCGGCGTATCTGGAGGAGCAGGGCGAGGCGATTCCGGAGACGGCGGGGGAACTCGTGTCGACGAGCGGCGAGGTGATGGGGCAGCATGGGGGGATCCATAACTTCACGATCGGGCAGCGGAAGGGGCTGGGCGTGCAGACGCGGACGGGTGGCGAGACAAATCCGCTGTATGTGATCCAGATTGACGAGGCGAGCCGGCGGGTGACGGTGGGTTCGGACGACGAGGCGACGACGCTGCGGCTGCGGGCGCGGGAGCTGAACTGGATCGCAGTGCCGGAATTGAAGGGCGAGATGCGGGTGCGGGCGAAGATCCGGCATCGGCACCAGCCGGCGTGGGCGACGATCCGGATGGTTACGTCCGAGGACGGCACGGATGAGGTGGAGGCGGTCTTCGACGAGCCGCAGCGCGCGGTGACACCGGGGCAGGCGGCGGTGTTCTACGACGGGGATGAGGTTGTGGGTGGCGGCTGGATCGTCTGAAGTGGTGGCCGGCTGACCCCATTCGGGCCAAAAGTTTGAATGGGGCGGGCGCAGGCGCTCATGCCAGAGCAAGGCGCGGATGAGCCCTCCGTATCTGCCTGAAATACCTGGTAAGTAGCGGTGGACGGGCGGATCGGCCGCCCGCAGTCACCGGTTCGATCGAACCGGCTGAGGGCGTGAACGACAGGATGAAGCAACCACTGATTTCTGGCGATCTCGTGCAGCGGGTTCACAATTCTCGTACAGGTATCTTTGAAATTTCGAAGACTCTTCGGCCCGGGTTCCAGGCGAAAAATGGAAGGCTGAAAGGAATGTCAATATCTGAAAAAGGGGAAGTGGAGATTAAAAGGGCAAGTGGAGATTAAAAGGGCAAGTGGAGATTAAAAGGGCAAGTGGAGATTAAAAGGGCAAGTGGAGATTCAATGGTAGGCGAGACAGGGATCGAACCTGTAACCCCCGGCTTAGAAGGCCGGTGCTCTATCCGATTGAGCTACTCGCCCAGAGGCTCTGATCCATTGTAACGTTCACGGCGGTCCGGAGAATCCGCTGCCAGGAAGATCGC
>DAHVZZ010000497.1:0-2845 GCA_027323785.1 Acidobacterium sp.
CGTGCTGTCTCGCTAATCCAGCGCCTCTGGCCATCTGCCGTTTTTTCAGGCACTTCCAGCCGAAAGGCTCTGGGCTAAAAATGGAACCTGCTGAAACGAAAGGGCCTTTCAAAATGTTGATCCCAGTGGGTCCCAAAAAGCGAAAGGCCCGCTTTCCAGCGGGCCCGCTCAGAGGCTATAGGGAGGAGTTTGAAGGGGGATTTTGAGGGTCCCGCGAATTCTACTCGCAGGAGCGAAAGGTGAGGTTCAACAACCAGGAGGGTTTGTGTTGCCTGCAGTAGCCTCTTGCAATGTTCTTATAGATGCATCTCGCGCGCCAAAGTTGGCCGGGTTGAGCAAAAAAAGTAAAAAATCCTTTGCCGCACTCTTTCTCAACCCGCATCCATGCCCTCGCAGCATCCCTAAGGATGCTGCGCAAGATACAACGCCGATGCATGAGGAGCCAGCGTCACCTTGATCGACCGGTGCCGCCCCATCTCCTTCCGCGCCCACAGATCCCGCACCGGACAGGCGCCATACGTGATCCCAAGCTGCTTCCACGTATAGGTCAGCGTCTTCGTTTGGTCCGAAAGGTTGAAAATCGCGATGTAGTCGCCCTTGTGCTGCGGAGCAGACGCCATCCACACCACATCGTCGCCCTTCCGGATCACCTGCCGGTTGTCCTGCGAGTACTGGTCCACCGCAATCACCTCCGGATTGGTGATAATGCTCTGCGTCGCCGCATCCATTTTCAGCAGGTTCGCTCCCAGAATCAGCGGCGACCTCCCTATTGACCACAAAGTAAACTGCGTCCGCACCTCCGTGTTCGTCAGCCGCGTGTGCCGCGGCTGCCCCCATCCCGGATGCGGCCCCAGATACCCAATCGGCAGCATGTCCGCGTCCGGCCAGTGTCCCGGCCCCGCATACGGCTCCCACTGCGCCAGCCGCGCAAACTGCCCCTTCACCGACTCCGGAAACGGCGGAGGCGTCGATTTGTAACTCCAGATGTCCCAAACATCATTCGAAATGCGCCACTGCTGCGCATACTTCGCCGCCGCAGCCCCGTCAGCCAGCGGCGTCGGCCCCGGCGACAGGCTCAGCACAATCGGCCGCCCGCTCCGGTCCAGCGCCTTCCGGATCATCGCAATCTCCGGCCCGTTCCACGGCTGCGAGATGCAGTCCACCTTCAGGAAGTCCACGCCCCAGCTGGCGTACAGCTTCGCCATCGCGTCGTAGTAAGCCTGCCCGGCCTTGTTGTCCTTCACCCCGTAGTTGTCCGAGTTCCACTGGCACGTGTCGCTCGTGTCCGCCGCCTCCGCCGCCGTGTATCTCGAACCCGCAATCCGCTCGTTCTTCTCCACCGCCGACCGCGGAATCCCGTGCACGATATGGATCCCGAATTTCAGCCCCTGCGAATGCACCCACGCCGCCAGCGGCGCAAATCCTTTGCCGCCCGCCGCCGACGGAAACCGGTTCACCGCCGGCATGTACAGCCCATTCGGCGAAATGTTGTAGTCCTCCTGGCCGGCAGGTTTCTCCGGCTGCCGGGCAAACCACCCCTCGTCGATCACCACATACTGATACCCGTAACGCTGGAGGTAGTCGTGCAGCCACGTCGCCGTCTTTTTGAACTCCGCCTGGTTGATCGTGAACCCCCACGAATCCCAGCTGTTCCATCCCATCGGAGGCGTAATTGCCAGGCTTGCCGCGCTCCTCTGCCCCGCCCACACCGCGGTCGTCGCCATCACAAAGCCAAGAACCACCGGCAGAAGTACTTTTCGCATTCGTTTCCCCTCAGTTGCCGATTCAGCTGCTGATCTTCTTCCGATCCAACTCTACCTTAAATCTCTTCACCCGGCCTTACTGCGGTATACTCCTCTTTCTATGCGGTTATTTGTCATTTTGCCCGCAGCCGGTCTGGGCACGCGCATGGCGTCAGGGCACGCAGCCCAAACCGCCCCCAAGCAGTTCCTCGAACTTGCCGGCTTGCCCATCCTGATTCACACGCTGCGCGCCTTTGCAGCCGTGCCGGACATAGCCTCCATCGTCATCGCCGTCCGCGCCTCCGAGCGCGAACGGCTGCAAGCCCAGGTCTCCGAGCACGGCTATGCCGGCAAGGTCCGCATCGTCGAAGGCGGCGATTCCCGCCAGGAGAGCGTCTACAACGCCCTCCGTTCGCTCGACTGCGATCCCGACGACATCGTTCTCGTCCATGATGCGGTACGCCCCCTCATCGAGCCGGCCGTCATTCGCCGCGTCGTCGAAGCCGTCGAGAAACACAGCGCCGCGATCGTTGGCCTGCCTGCCGTCGACACCATCAAGCAGGTGGAACGGACAGCGGATGGAGCCATCGTAACCGCGACCATACCGCGCGAGTACATCGTCCAGGCGCAGACGCCGCAGGGGTTCCGCTGCGCCTTGCTGCGCCGCGCCTTCGCCGAGGCGGAGGCCGACGGATTTGCCGGCACCGATGAAGCCAGCATCGTCGAACGGGCCGGAACCCAGGTCTTTGTGGTTCCAGGCTCTTCGTCGAACATCAAGATCACGCAGCCGGGTGATCTGGAGCTGGCTGAATTTTTTCTTTCGCAGCGCAACTCGACACTCTGAACCAGGCTGTATCTCCGCGCTACGCGTGATATACCCCTGAGATCAAAGGGATTAGCTATGGATATTCGGATCGGCTACGGTTTTGACTCGCACGCTTTCCGGGCTGGGGTTCCGCTGAAGATCGGCGGCATCAGCATCGATCACCCTGAGGGTCTCGCCGGACACTCTGACGGCGATGTGCTTCTTCACGCGATCACCGATGCTCTGCTCGGCGCGGTTTCCGCCGGCGATATCGGCAGCTTTTTCCCGCCGGGAGATC
>DAHVZZ010000504.1:0-4041 GCA_027323785.1 Acidobacterium sp.
TGTGCTGCTCTCCGGAGACCGTCCCGCGGAAGTGCAGATGTTCGCCGAGAGCATGGGCATTCCCACGGTGTATGGCGGCAAGAGCCCGGAGGAAAAGCTGGCCATTGTTCGCGAGATGACGGCGGAGTCCAAAACTCTGTACCTGGGCGACGGCATCAACGACGCGCCGGCGATGATGAACGCGACGGCCGGGATTGCGCTGGGGGTGAGCAGCGACATCACGTCGGAAGCGGCGGGCGCGGTGATCCTGCAGTCGTCGCTGGCCAGCGTGGATGTGCTGATCCACATCGGGCGGCGGATGCGGCGAATTGCGCTGACCAGCGCGCTGGGCGGCATGCTGCTGAGCACGCTGGGGATGGGCGCTGGAGCCCTGGGGCTTCTGGCGCCGATTGAGGGGGCGATTCTGCAGGAGCTGATCGATCTCGCCTCCATTCTGAATTCGCTGCGGGTGATTCTGCCGACGCGATCGCTGGGTGACTACCGGTCTCCGGAAGCGGTGTCGAAGGCTGCGGAGGCTCCCGCGGACGACGTCGCGATGAGTCGCTGAGCACTGAAGAGAAGGGCTGGAATCCACCCGAACGGTCCTGGGAATCGGACACGGCGTTCCGCAATCTGGATTACGGGACGAATCGGCATGGCGAAGGGTCGGCGATGCATTGCAGCCAAAGCCATTGCACGGGCCCGGCGAACGAAATGAATTGGCCGATGAAATGCACATCTATTGCCGGCACCAGCATGCCCAGGTGGAGAGGTTCGCCAGAAGCCGGTGCCACAAAATCCGTGAAAGGGGGAGAAAACTATGTATCTGCTCAGGAATTCCATCGTCGGAGGGCTCGCCCTGGCCGCGCTTCTCCTTGTGGGTGGGAGAGTCGCGATGGCGCAGGCGCCAGACTCCGCCCAGATCAACAAGGTGTTTTCTCAGGCACAAACGAACGCCGCGCTGCTCAGCAACGACGCCGGCATCCTCGAGTCGTATACGCGCACGAGTGTGGGGTGGGAGACCCATGCGCGCCAGCTGGAGGTGATCCGCGGTCACGTGAATGCGCTGATCGGCAACATCAACAAACTGTCAGCGATGAAAGACGAGGGCTCGCCCTGGCAGCAGGATGCGATTGATCGAGTCACGCCGCTGATGCAGTCGATGGCGGACCATCTGACGGCAACCATTGAGCACCTCCAGAGCAATCAAAACCGGATTCAGATGCAGCCCTATCGGGATTTCGCGCGGGGCAATCAGGTGCTCGCCGACAAGACGCTGGCCGTGATTCGCGACTACGTGAGCTATGGCAAAGCGCGAGCAACGGCGGACGATCTGGAAAGGAAACTCGGAACCCCTGAACAGATGAGCGAGTAGGCGGGTCAGGGGAAATGCCGTTCGGTGCGGAAGCACCGTTTGTCAGGAGCCACGAACCGGGTTGGGGGCACAACGGAGGTGCCCCCAATGCCGCTACGGGGGTGGACCATGAGAGGCCTGAGTCGATGCATGGTTGTTGCTCTGATGCTGGGGCTGTGGCTCTCCGCCGTCGCGATGGGAGAAGCGCAAAAGGCGGATACCGTGGCCGGCGCGCAGCAGCAGCCGAAAGAGGAAGCCGGACAGAAGACGCCGGCTGTGACGGCGCAGCAGGCCGGGGTCGTCAATGTCAATGTTCTGGTTACGGATGAGGATGGCCGAACCATTCCGGGGCTGAAGAAGGAGAATTTCCGGGTTCTCGACAACGGCACGCCGGTGACGGTGCAGAGTCTGTCTCCGACAAGCACTCCCATCACCGTGGTGATGCTGCTGGAATACAGCTCGCTGGCGTATGGCTACTATGCCGGCAAGGCCACGTACTGGGCCGCTGGATTTCTGGACCATCTGGAGCCGCGCGACTGGGTTGGACTGGTGACCTACGACCTCCACTCCAGGGTTCGAATCGACTTTACGCACAATCGAGCCGCGGTGCTGGATGCGATCGGCAGCCTGGGGATTCCGACGTACAGCGAGTCGAATCTGTTCGACGGGCTGATCGATACGGTTGAAATGATGGACCGGGTACGCGGGCGCAAGACCATTCTGCTGCTGACAACCGGAGCCAACAGCTTCAGCGCGGCGAGCTTCGACGACGTCCGGCGCAGGCTGCGGTCCAGCGATGTAACGATTTTCTGCGTTGGCCTGGCGGAGGAAGAAGTGGTGCGCAGCGCGCGGACGCCGATCGGCTATCTGCAGTCGCAGACGTTTCTGCGGGAGTTTTCGGAGCAGACGGGCGGCATCGCGTGGTTTCCGCGGTTTCAGGCGGAACTGCCGGAGATCTTCCGCAGCGTTGTCGGATTCCTGCGCAGCGAGTACACGCTGAGCTTTACCCCGCCGGAGGCGGCGCGGGACGGCAAATACCACAAACTGACGGTGCAGGTTGTGGGAAGCGATGGTAAACCGCTGCGTATCACCAACGAGTCCGGCAGGCAGCGGAAGGTGAAAGCGATCGCACGAGCGGGTTATCAGCTGCCGCCGGAGATGAGGTCGGCACGGTGACTGGAGGCGGAAGGGTCATGCAGGTGGGGCAGCGCAGAGTGGAGATGTTCCGCACGAAGGGGCGCTTTCATGCCAGCGATCCGTTCAGACGACGTGCTGTTTTTGCGGCTCTGATCGCGTTGGCCACAGTGGTCTTTTTGGCGCTGCTGTGGGAGGGGCGATACGTTCTGCTGTGCCTGTTCGGCGGAGTGGTGGGCGCGGTGATGCTGTGCACGATGACGCGGTGGATTCAGTCCAAGCTGCGTATGAAGCGCGGACTGGCGCTGGCGGTTGTGCTGGTGGGCATCACGGCTTCCCTGGTGGCGCTGACCGCGCTGCGCGGGCCGGCGCTGGCGCACCAGCTGGGCGCACTGCAGGCCGATGTTCCGCGGGCCGCGGAACAGATTCTGGATCAACTGGAAGGGCACCGCTGGGGGCAGTGGCTGCTGCTGCGAGTCGCCAGCCTGATGTCTCCCAATGGGGATTCCTCGGTGGCGCTGTCGGGGCTTCGAGGCGCGCTGGCGATCACGGCCTATACGTTTGTCGGCATGGTGCTGATGCTCTTTACCAGCGTGTTTCTTTCAGCGGAACCAGGTTTCTATTTGCGAGGGATTCGGCGGGCGACGCCGGTTCGCTACCGGGAGACGCTGAACCGGTGCCTGGCGAGCGCCAACTCCAGCCTGGAATCGTGGCTGTTCGCGAAGTTTCTCTCGATGGCGATTATCGGCGTGATGACGGCAATCGGTTTGTGGATCCTGCGCATCCCCATGGCCGGCACGCTGGGAACGCTGGCGGGGATTCTGACATTTATCCCCAACGTGGGACCGATTCTCTCGGTGGTGCCCGCGGCGCTGCTGGCTTTTGCCATCAGCCCCGGGCGTGGGCTGATGACGATTGCCCTGTACCTTGCCGTTCACTTTCTGGAAGGCAACCTGGTGACGCCGCTGGCGGAGCGCAGCATTGTGACGCTGCCTCCGGCGCTCACGCTGACCATGCAGCTGCTGCTGGCCACGGTGACGGGTGCGCTGGGCGTGGCTCTGGCGGCGCCGATTACGGCGGTGATGCTGGGAGCCCTCAATGTCCTGCTGCCTGCCGCCGATGAGGATGCGGGGAAAGAACGCAAAGCGGACAGGCTGTTGCCGGTTCGGGGACGGGAAGGCGGTTGACATGCGATCGAATATGAATCTCGGACGGGTTTTTGGAATTCAGCTGGGTCTGCACTACAGCTGGTTTCTGATTGCGGCGCTGCTGATGTTTTCATTTACAGGCACGATCCTGCATCGGCATGCGAACTGGGGAGCAGCGGGCGCGGCCACGTGGGCGGCGGCGACGACGATCCTCTTCTTCGCTTCGCTGCTGATCCACGAACTGTCGCATTCCATCATGGCGCTGCGGCATGGATTGAAGGTATCCGGAATCACGCTGTTCGCGCTGGGGGGAATTTCGCAGATCGAAGGAGATATGCCCAATGCCGCGGCGGAATTCCGGATCGCGGTGGTCGGACCGCTGGCCAGCGCGGTGCTGGGAGCCCTGTTCATCGGGGCTTCGGTTTT
>DAHVZZ010000513.1:0-5005 GCA_027323785.1 Acidobacterium sp.
CCAGCAGATCGTGCAGCTCGGAACGCAGGCTGCGAAGCTTGTTTTCAACCGCCGGCGTGCGTTCGCCGTCGCCCTTCGGCGGCGGTGGAATCTCCGGGGATTTGGCCTTCCCCGGTTCCTGCGCCAGCACCTGCCGCGCACCGGCGATCGTATAGCCTTCGTCGTGCAGCAGTCGCCGCACCCGCAGCGCCAGCTCCACCTCGCGCTTCCGGTAAAGCCGCTGGCCGGTGCCGCTCTTGTTCGGGCGCAGCTGCGGAAATTCGGTCTCCCAGAAGCGCAGCACGTAGGTTTCAACGCCGCACAGCTTCGCCACCTCGCCAATGCGGAAGTAGAGCTTATCGGGGATGACCACATCCTGCTGCGGGGCGCGGCGCTGAGCTGCGTTTCGAGGCATTGGGGGCGCTGGGAACCAACCTCGCGAGGCGGTTCCCTGGTGGAAGTATAGGACAGCCAACGTCCTGGACGGTAACGATTTGTGCCGTCGATCAGTACCTGTCTGGTTTCCCGGCAACAATGGGTGTCCGGGCACTGGAACCGCGTGGAGCGGCACGCAGGTACTGCGGCGGCCAGCTGGCCCCTTCGCCCAGTTCCGCTGCCGCATGCAGCGGCCAGTACGGATCGCGCAGGAATTCGCGCGCGAGGAAGACCAGATCCGCCTGCCCCGTCCGCAGAATGTGCGCGGCCTGCGCCGGATCGGTAATCATCCCAACCGATCCCGTGCGAATCCCGGCCTCGGCCCGGATGGCTGCGGAAAACGGAGTTTGATAACCAGGCCCCACCGGAACGCGGGCCGCAGCGACATTGCCGCCGGAGGATACGTCGATTAGGTCCACGCTGCGCTCACGCAACAGCGCCCCCAGCCGCACCGAATCCGGCAGCTCCCAGCCGCCTTCCGTCCAGTCCGTGGCGGAAATGCGGACAAACAGAGGCCGCTCGCGCGGCCAGACTTCGCGAATGTCGGCAACGACTTCGAGAAGCAGGCGGACGCGGTTTTCAAAACTCCCGCCGTAGTTGTCGCCGCGGTGGTTACTGATCGGAGAAAGGAACTCCTGCAGCAGATAGCCATGAGCAGCGTGAATCTCGATCACATCGAAACCGGCGCGGTCGGCGCGTACAGCCGCATCTCGAAACTCCCGCCGGACTCGGGCAATGCCGGCCGTGTCCAGCTCCCGGGGCTGCGGGTAGTTCTCCGCAAAACGAATGGCGCTCGGAGCCAGCACCTCGCTCCAGCCACCCTGCTCCGGCAAGACCGCGCCTTCCCCCTCCCACGGCCGGAAGGTGCTCGCCTTGCGCCCGGCGTGAGCCAGCTGGATGCCAGCGCACGCGCCCTGGGAGTGGAGGAAGTCCACAATGCGTGCAAGCGGAGCGATGTGCTCGTCCTTCCACAGCCCAAGATCCTGCGGACTGATGCGGCCTTCTGCCGCCACCGCGGTAGCCTCTGTGAAGATCAGACCGGCGCCGCCAACCGCGCGACTGCCAAGATGAACCAGATGCCAGTCGCTCGCGAAGCCATCGGCGCTGGAGTATTCGCACATCGGCGAGACAACAATGCGGTTGGGCAGACGAACGGAACCAATCTGCAGGGGAGAAAAGAGATTTGCCGGAGCTTCAGATGTCATTGCAATGGTTTTGATGTGGCGAACAGAAACTCGGTCGCAACGAGAAGAAGGCAACCCCACTTTTGCACGTCCGGCGCCAGGACGAAAGAGGCCTCGCCCAGGGGCGAAGCCTCTCAAACGCCACGATGAAGGAGGACTCGGCTGGCTTTGGCCTCCGTGAAAACCCCTTCTCCCTGAAGGTTCTTTCGATCTACCAGCCCGCTACCACATCCTGGCGGACAACCGTCAAGACACCAACATATTGGGCGTCGATATTGCGATTGTCAAGCGAAATAACGGAAGAGTCTTAGAGCCAGGGGAATCAAAGGGCCGTGGAACCTGCTCAGGAGCGAGCGGCCCGCGAGAACCTTCGGTACACTGCCTCTCATGATCGACGGAAGACGCGCCGTCCGCTACGACGCCGAGCAAGCCTGCCGGGAACTGGCACTCGCGGATCCAAAGCTGGGCCAGCTAATCGAGCAGGCTGGCCCGTTCCTGCTGCGGTTGCAGAGCCAGCACTCGCCGTTTGAGGCGCTACTGGAATCGATCATCTATCAGCAGCTGCACGGAAAAGCGGCGGGGGCAATTCTGAGGCGCCTGCTAACCGCCTTCGGCGAACTGCATCCGGCTCCCGAGCATCTGCTGCAGGCGTCAGACGAGATGCTGCGCGCCGCAGGGCTGTCCGCTTCAAAAACGAAGGCTCTGCGCGATCTGGCGGCAAAAACCATCGACGGAACCGTACCCACAATTTCCCAGATCCGCCGGATGCCGGATGATGAGATTGTCAAAAGGCTCACTGAGGTGCGGGGCATCGGCACGTGGACAGTGGAGATGCTGCTGATCTTCCGCCTCGGCCGGCCGGATGTTTTTCCCATCACCGACTATGGCGTTCGCAAAGGGTTCGCCCTCACCTTCCATCGTCTGCCGAAGAGCAAGCCGTTCGACGCCTCAATGCTCGCAAAGCAGGAGCAGATGCTGCGCCGCGCAGAGAAGTGGCGTCCATGGCGCTCGGTGGCGAGTTGGTATTTGTGGCGAGCCTGCGATCTGGCTGGAAAGAAGTGAATGCTGCCGGAGTGAAGGCGGCCGGAGCGGTGCATGTCAGGAACGGAAGTCACACGCATGGCCAACGCATAAATGCGGCAGTCCGGCTCGGAAAGCTGCCCATCTGTTCACCGATTCTCAACGTTCTCCAGCCGTCCCTTTGCTATTCTGGAATCGTATGCCTTCAAAAAAGGAATTACTGAGTACGCCGATCCGCCACATCGACATCAGGGAACACAATGTGGTTCCGCTGGTCGACGCCATGCAGTCAATGGCCTACAGCTCGCGCGATCTGGCGCGGGCGGCCTCGATCTACGAGCGGATGCTGCGGGATCAGGAATGCGGGATCATCCTGT
The DNA here is from genome assembly GCA_027323785.1 of Acidobacterium sp. Taxonomy (GTDB): domain Bacteria; phylum Acidobacteriota; class Terriglobia; order Terriglobales; family Acidobacteriaceae; genus Palsa-343. The sequence goes on from DAHVZZ010000513.1 coordinate 2,996, forward strand.
GCCTCGCCGGTTCGCTGATCTCGGCAGGGCTGAAGCAGATTTTCGTGGATCTGATCCGCAACAACATGGTCGACGCGGTTGTTTCAACCGGCGCCAATATTGTGGACCAGGACTTCTTTGAGGCGCTGGGATTCAGGCACTACATTGCTGACGACCTTTTCAAGTCGGGTACGCAGGATGGTGTGCTGCGCGAGTTGATGATCGACCGCATCTACGACACGCTGATCGATGAGGAAGAGCTGCGCCTGTGCGACGAAACCACGGAGAAGGTCGCCGACGGTCTCGAGCCACGTCCCTACAGCTCGCGGGAGTTCATCCGCGCAATGGGAGTCTGGCTGGAAGACGAAGGGAAAACGCCCGAAAAGGGCGGCGTGGACTCCATCGTCCTCGCGGCATATCAGAAGGACGTGCCCATCTTCTGCCCGGCATTCAGCGACTGCTCAGCGGGCTTTGGACTGGTGGCACACCAGCACAAACGCGGCGATAAGCCGAAGGTTTCCATCGATTCGGCAAAGGATTTCTACGAGCTGACGCAGCTGAAAATCGCAAATCCGACAACGGGCCTGCTGATGATTGGCGGCGGCGTTCCGAAGAATTTCGCGCAGGATATCGTGGTTGCGGCCGACATTTTGGGAAACGAAGCACCAATGCACAAGTACGCGATTCAGATCACGGTCGCCGACGTTCGAGATGGTGCCCTGTCGTCGAGCACACTCAAGGAAGCAAGTTCCTGGGGCAAGGTAGACACCACTTTCGAGCAGATGGTGTACAGCGAAGCCACGCTGGCGCTGCCGCTGATCACTGGCTATGCCTGGCACAAAAGCGCCTACACCGCACGAACGGGAAAACACTGGAACCGGGTTCTGGACCCGGTGACAGCTTAGAACCATATGGGCAGGACGGCCGCCTCCACCTGGCCATTCTGCCCCTGCTACCCTCCTGGATTTCGCAATCCACGATATAAAGAGCTGCCGCCTTCGCATCCTGCGCTGAAATGTTGCTTAGCGAGGGACACCGTATTCGGCCCTGCTCGTTTTCCCTATCGGAAGCTCTCTCATTCCCCTATACTTTTTCCACAATCTGTACCGCAGAAACCTGAATTTACCCCGAAACTCCCTCGACGGGATCGCGGTTGAGCCGATTCGCCCATTCCCGAAGCATCACAAGAGCTTTTGTCCTGGCTCTTCTCTGCTCCCTTGCCGGCGCCATCATTCTGGCTCGGTTTGGTAGTACACCGACACATGCCTACCAGTGGATCTTTTGGTTTGCCGGTTGCTGGACAGCAGCTCAGGCGCTGCTAATTACTGCGGCTTTGTGGAGTTTTCGCCGGACCTTATGGCAGGGCGAAGCGGAGCGGCAGTTGCAGCGCGTCTCCCGCCTTCACCGAAGCATTCTCGATTCAGCCGGCCCAGTCATGATCGCCTGTGATCTCTCCGGCCGTATCAGCCTGTTCAATCCAGCAGCAGAAAGGATGCTGGGCTACCGGGCGTCGGAGGTACTGGGGCAGGTTACATCCTCCGATCTCTTTCCAGCAAGCGAACTGGCGCGAGTGGGCGAACAATTGGCAGATTCGGTGCCCCCCTCCAGAACTCCAGCGGAAATTCCCACTGGAACTGCAGAGGCATTGTTGCCGTTTGTGCGCTACGTCGCCAGCTTTCCAGCAAGCCGAGTGCGCGGCTTCGAGATGCGATATCGGCGGAAGGACGGCAGCACTTTTCCCGCCATGATCTATTTGTCCGCAGTCCGGTCAGCTACGGGCCTGATTGAAGGGTTAGTGTCGGTTGCTGTGGATCTGAGCGCCACTAGACGCGCGGAATATGCTCTCCGAGAAAGTGAAGAACGCTACCGGGATTTGTTTGAGAATTCGACGGAAATGATTGCAACTCTCAGCCCCCGTGGACGCTATCTCTATGTAAATCCGGCCTGGCAGAACCTGTTCGGCTTGGACTCCGGTCAGTTCGAAAATCTAATTGGCTATGAATCGGCATTCCCTTCGGAAGTACGGGCTGA
>DAHVZZ010000400.1:0-2423 GCA_027323785.1 Acidobacterium sp.
GTATGCATACTACGGCCGCTAATCGCTCCTCCAGGCAATCGGACGCGCAACCTCCTCGCTCCTGCTTTGCCTGCTTAACCTCTCAGCCCATTTCCTGCGTCCAACAAATCAGTGCCCAGCCATCCGCTCCCCGAACTCGCCGAAGATCCCTGCCTCAACTCGCCGCCGGATGAGCCAACCAGCGGCCATCCTGCGAAATCTCCCCGATCCCTCAATCGCCGCTCCTTCCTCGCGCTCTCCGCTTCCGCCGTCGGAGGCATGGCCCTCTACGCCGGCGAAATCGCCCGCCACGAGCTGAGCCTCGAACCTCTCACCATCCGTCTCCCCCGGCTCCCGGAAGCCTTCCATGGCCTGCGCATCGTTCAAATCTCCGACTTCCATTTCGCCGAATACACCGAGCCCTTTTTCCTCCGCGAAATGGTGCGCCACGTCAATCTCCTCAGACCGGACATGGTCCTCCTCACCGGCGACTTCGTCAGCGATGGACCCATGCCCCATTCCTACTCCCGCAGACATATGGGCGAATGCGCCAGCATCCTCAGCGGCATCCAGTGCTCCCTGCGCTACGCCATCCTCGGCAATCATGACGAAGTCATCGGCGCGCGCTACGTCGCAGCCCCTCTCCGCGAAAGCGGCATCCCCGTGCTCCGCAACCAATATGTCCCCGTCGAGCGCGACGGTGCCAGGATTTGGCTCGCCGGCCTCGGCAGCGCCCTCTCCGACGATTCCCGCCCGGAAATCGGCATTCCCCCCGCTTCAGTCACCAATGGAGAACCGGTGATCGTCCTCGCTCATGAGCCGGACGTCCTCCCGCGCATCGCCAAATACAACGCCGGCCTCATGCTCTCCGGACACACCCACGGCGGCCAGATTCGCCTTCCGCTCCTCACGCCCATGTTTCTGCCGCCCCTCGGCCGCCACTACGTCGAAGGCCTCTTCCACCACGGTCCAACGCAGCTCTATGTCAATCGCGGCATCGGCGCGGTCGGCGTCCCGTTCCGCCTCCGTTGCCCTCCGGAAATCACCGTCCTCACCCTGGCCTGACCCGGCAACTGAATCAGTAAGTCGCCAGCGTCACCCGCAGAACCTGCGGCGCCGACGTGAAATTCAGCCCGTAGTCCGTCTGATCCCCGTTCCAGATCCGCTCAAAGTGCCATACCCCATCCTTGTAATACCCCTGATCCACCTGCACGAATTGCCGCTGCTTGCCCGCCTCCACCGGCTCAAAATCCACTCGCGCGTGAATCGCCGAAACCAGAAACTCATTCGGCCCCAGCTCGCCAATCAGCGCACCCCCATCCGGTTCCGGGTTCCCCTTCGCCGGAGGCCCGAAGCCAAACTGCGGCTTCCCGTAGCTCACCACTGCCCGCCACGCCCCAAAGTCCAGCGTCTGCGTATGCACCGCCGAGCTCTCAGCAACGCCCTTCAGTTTTCCCTCATAACTCAGCCGCGCCAGCTCCCGGTCCATCGGTCCGGCAATCGCATAGTCCAGCGCGAACGGCGTCAGGTCCTTCGCCGTCAGCCGCCGCGCGCCCAGCGGTTCATTCCTGTACTCCGTAAAGTCAATCCCAAACGGTGAGAACCCCATCCCGCCCTGCCCCAGCACCGCAAAAAAATACCGGGCATACGCGCTGGCATTCCCCGTCTCCGGCACCATCAGCGGATTATCCGCCCGCCCGTAATACTTCAGATAATCCATGTAGTCCGAGTACCGCGGATCGTAAATATCCGGAGCCAGAACATTCAGCGCCGGCGCGGCAACCTTCCAGATGCCCAGCACATTGTCCGTCGGCCCGCCGCTCTCATACGTGCCCGGCTTCGCATCCCCAATCGGCTTCAGCGCGGCATTCGCATACATCGGCAGCGGATACACCGCTTTCCCCGCCGCCGCCACCTTCCCCACATACCGCGCCACATTCCATGCATGGAACGCCACCGGAGCATCTTCCCCAAACACCTGCGTCCACGTTCCCGGCTGCTTGTGCAGCCCCTTCACCAGGGCCGCCGGAACCGCCCCGGCAAACAGCCGATTCGCCTCAGGCGAAAAATCGCGAACGCAGCCCCACGTCCCCGTCTCGTTTTCCACCTGAACCATAATCACCGTATGCTGCGGGTCCGCCGACTTCAGCTCCCGCATCAGCGCCGAAAACGCCGTCTTGTCCGCATCCAGCGTCGCCTGCGACAGCGGCGACAGCGAATCCACTTCCTGCCCGTTGGAGCACACCATCCGCGGATACCGCGCATTGTCCAGCTTGATCCACGAAGGCGTGTAGTGCGGGCTCCCGTTCTTCCACGTCCCGAACCACAGCAGCACCAGATGCACCTTGTGCTCCCGCGCCTGATGCAGCAGCGTCAGCAGCACTGAATCGTTAAAGTGCCCCTGCTGTGGCTCGAACTGCTCCCAGTAAATCGGCATCTCCACC
>DAHVZZ010000598.1:0-10041 GCA_027323785.1 Acidobacterium sp.
TTGAACTGCGATGGCAGCTCCACAAAATCCCGCGGCACCGAGGTTCCCGACAGGCTTGGATATTCCGTGTCCGAGAACATTCCGTGCAGGGCATGGCCGAATTCGTGGAACATGGTGGTCACGTCGTCGAAGCTGATCAGCGCCGGCTCGCCCGGGGCGGGCTTGGTGAAGTTCGCCACGTTGTAAATCACTGGCAGGGTCCCGAGCAGCTTCGACTGCCCCACAAATGAGTCCATCCACGCCCCGCCGTTCTTGTTATCCCGTTTGAAGTAGTCGCAGTAGAAGAGCGACAGCGGCTTGCCGTCCGCGTCGAATACCTCAAACACCCGCACATCGGGCGCGTACACCGGAATATCCTTCCGCTCCTGAAAGGTGATGCCGTACAGCAGGTGTGCCGCGTAGAAAACTCCGTTCTCCAGGACGTTATTCAGCTCGAAATACGGCCGCACCTGGGACTCGTCCAGGTCGTACTTCGCCTTCCGCACCTGCTCGGAGTAATATTCCCAGTCCCACGGCTGCAGCTGGAATCCGGCGCCGTCCTCCGGGTGAGTCGGGTGGATCATCGCCTGTAGTTCCTTCGCCTCCTCTCGGGCCTTTTCGGTTGCCGCTGGGACCAGCGCATTCATAAAGTCCAGCGCCGTCTGGGGAGTCTTTGCCATCTGGTCAGAGAGCTTCCAGGCTGCATAGTTCGGATACCCAAGCAGCTTCGCCTTCTCCGCGCGCACCCGCGCCAGCCGCGCTATCGTCTCCCGCGTGTCGTTGGGGCCGCCCCTTTCCGCGCGGTTCCACGACTCCTCAAAGAGTGCCTTCCGTGTTGCCCGGTCGCTCAGGAACGCCAGTTCCGGCTGTTGCGTCGTGTTCTGAAGCGGAAGCACCCAACCCTGCTCGTGCCGGTTCGCCGCCGCCTGCGCCGCAGCGGCCATCTGCGATGGATTCAGACCTGCCAGCGCGCTCTTGTCCGTGGTCGAAAAGGCACCCGCCTTCGTAGCGGCCAGCAACTGATTGATGAACTGGTTCGACAGGATCGATTCAGCCTGGTTCAGCTCCTTCAGCTTTGCCTTTTCCGGCTCTGCCAGCATCGCCCCCGCGTGGATGAACTGCTGATGGTAATACCAGATCAGCCGCTGATCTTCGGGCTGCAAATGCAGCTTCTCCCGCTCGTTGTAGATCGACTCCACCCGTTTCCACAGCTTCTCGTTCAGGTAAATGGAGTCGTGCAGCGCCGCCAGCCGTGGCGTCTCATAGTCCTGAATCTTCTGGAGTCCAGGATTGGTGTTCGCCCCGGTAACGGCGTTAAAGACGCTCATCACCCGGTCCAGCAACTGTCCGGACCTCTCCATAGCCACCAGCGTGTTCTCAAAAGTCGGCGGCGCCGGAGCGTTGGCGATCGCCTCCGTCTCCCGGAGCTTCTGCGCGATGCCCGCATCGATAGCCGGCTGATAATCGCCATCCTGGATACGGTTGAACTCAGGCGCGTGCAAGGGCAGAGGACTCGGTGCGTAGAACGGATTCTCCGGTCCAAAGTCTTCTGGAGTGTGAGTGGTCTGGGCGCTGGCGGCGCTTCCCAGCGCAATTGCGCCGGCAGTCAGGACTGTATTCATGCGGAAAAACCAGGACTTCCTTTTGAAAATGATGGATGCGTGCATGGAACCGGGCCCCGTCGATCGAGAAATAAGCCCTTCATTGTAAGCACGAATCGCCCGGCAGAGTCAGTGACGGCTGGCTCCCTCGCCGCGGCAGGAACCCAGCCTCGCGCACTTCTCAGTCCCCGGACCGGCGAGGCCAGCCGCAAAAGGAGAACGCCTGCACGCACTTGCAGCTACAGGCCACCCAGGAACGGGGGTTCCGCTCCCGGGGCGGCCTGACCGTTACCCGATCTCTTCGTTCCAGTTCTCGAGATACTTTTTCACTTCCGCCATGAACTTGCCGGCATCCGCCCCATCGATGATGCGGTGATCGAAGCCCAGCGTCAGGTGCAGGAAGTGGCGGATAGCAATGGAATCGGTGCCGTCCGCTCCGGTGACGACCGCCGGTTCCTTGAAAAGGCCGCCCACGCCGAGGATCGCGCTCTCCGGCTGGTTGATGATCGGCGTTCCGAACTGCTCTCCGAAGATGCCTGGGTTGGTGATGGTGAAGGTCCCGGAGCCAACCTCGTCCGGCTTCAGCTTCTTGCCGCGAGCCCGCTCGGCCAGATCGGCAATCGCCCGGGCCACGCCAAGGAAGTTTTTCTCCTCGGCCTGTTTAATCACGGGCACGATCAGCCCCCACTCCAGAGCCACCGCAATGCCAAGATTCACATTCTGGTGGTAGCGGATCGCGTCGCCTTCCATTGAGGCATTGACGATGGGCATCTTGCGCAGATTGGCGATGACTGCCCGCGAGATGAACGGCATGTAGGTCAGCTTTACGCCATTGCGCTGCTCGTACTTGTTCTTTTCCTTCTCGCGGAGTTTGACGATCCGGGTGAAGTCGACCTTAAAGACGGTGTGAACGTGCGGGCTGGTGTGCTTCGATTCCACCATGCGCTGCGCGATGATGGCGCGCATGCGGCTCAGCGGCACCAGTTCGCCCGGCACGGGAGCGGCAGGCGCGGGCGCCGGAGCGGCGGCCTTCGGCGCAGCCGCAGCGGGAGTCGCAGCCGCCGCTGCGGGCTTTGCCGGTGCGGCCGGAGCGCCCTTTTCCATGTAGCCCAGGATGTCTTCCTTGGTGACGCGTCCACCGGCGCCGGTTCCGGGAACCGCGCTCAGGCTGACGTTATGCTCGCGGGCGATCTTGCGGACCAGAGGCGAGGAGCGAACATGCTCCGCTTCCGCCGAAGTCGGCTCAGGCTCGACAGCGGCAGCCGCAGCCGCAGCACCGGCGGCTCCGCCAATCACGGCCACCACAGTGTTGATCTGCGCCGTTTGCCCGGCGGGAATCTTGATTTCGGTCAGCACGCCGGCCTCAGGCGACGGAATTTCGGCATCGACCTTGTCGGTGGAAATTTCAAAGAGCGGCTCATCGCGCTGCACCGGATCACCGACATTCTTGAGCCACTTCGTGATGGTGCCCTCGAAAATCGACTCGCCCATCTGCGGCATCACAACATCGTGCCGCGCCCCGCCGGCCTGTGGCGCAGCGGCCGCCGGTGCTGCCGGAGCGGGAGCTTCCGCCTTTGGCGCCTCAGCCTTTGCAGGCGCCGGCGCTGCCGCCGCAGCCGATGCCGCGGCTGCACCTGCTTCGCCGATGATGGCCACGACGGAATTCACCTGGACGGTCGAGCCTTCGGCCGCCTTGATTTCGCTCAGCACACCGGCTGCGGGCGATGGAATCTCCGCGTCGACCTTGTCGGTAGAGATTTCAAAGAGCGGCTCATCGCGCTGCACGGTTTCGCCCGGCTTCTTGAGCCATTTCGTGATAGTGCCTTCAAAGATCGACTCGCCCATCTGGGGCATCAGAACGTCGGTTGGCATGAATTCTCTCCAGGTCTGAGTGCGCAGGGTTGAGGAAATGCGCAATTGCGGCGCAAATATCGATTATAAATCCCCCAGCGGATGACCAGGTTACGGTGCGGGCAATGCAGGCTGCGCCAGCAGATCCGCCAGCGAATCGACCCACAGCACCTGATGATCGAAGATGCGCCCAAACTGGCGCGCGACAGCGTTGCGAACGGTTTCCATCGGCGGCGGCGGATCGGCTTCCAGCTCCAGGCTGGTGACCTCGCGGTCGGAGATGCCGCAGGGAACGATAAGCTGGAAGTCCCGCAGATCGGGATCGACATTCAGGGCAAAGCCGTGGGAGGTGATTCCCCGGGCGATGTGGACCCCAATGGCGGCAATCTTTTTCTCCAGAACGGTGCCCCCGGCCATGGTCCAGACACCGGTGCGGCCGGGTACCCGCGTGGTCTGCACGCCGAAATCGCCGCAGGCGCGGATCAGCGCCTCTTCCATTCGCCGGACGAAGTCCACCGCCCCCAGGCGGGGCGTAAAACTGCGGAGATCGAAGATGGGATAGCCCACCAGCTGTCCGGGGCCGTGGTAGGTCACGTCGCCGCCCCGGTTGATCTCGTGCACCTCAACGCCGCGACACGCCAGAAACTCGTCGCTGGCGAGAATGTTGGAGCGGCTGGAGTTGCGTCCGAGGGTGAGGACCGGAGGATGCTCCAGCAGGACCAGCGTGTTGCCGATGCGGCCGTCGTGGCGGGCCTCGATGAGCTGCCGCTGCAGCTCCAGGCCTTCGGCGTAAGGGGTTCGCCCGAGCTGGAGGAGGTTGAGGATCATTCTGAGCAGAATTGAGCCCGGTCGCTGTGACCGGGCTGGGTTCGTTGAATACCTTAGACGTTGATCGCCATGCCTTCCACGCTGCCGAAGCCGTCGAGCATGGCTTCCGCGAGAGTGGGATGGGCGTGAATGGTGAACATCATCTCGTCGACTGTCGCTTCCAGCTCAATAGCCGTGACAGCTTCCGCGACCAGCTCCGTTGCCTGAGGACCAATGATGTGGACGCCGAGGACTTCGCCGTATTTCGAGTCCGCGACCACCTTGATGAAGCCCTCGTGTGAGCCGACGATCGAAGCCTTGGAGTTAGCGGAGAACGGGAACTTGCCGACCTTGACGGCGTAGCCCTTCTCCTTTGCCTGGGCTTCGGTCAGACCGACGCTGCCGATCTGCGGCTCGGTGTAGGTGCAGGCGGGAACGCGGTCGCGACGCACCGGACGGGCGTACTTGCCGGCGATCTTCGCGGCTACCACCATCCCGGCCATCGCGCCGGTGTGGGCCAGCTGCGGCAGACCTGCAACGATATCGCCGACGGCGTAGATGCCCGGTTCGTCGGTCTGCATCCATTCGTTCACTTTGATGAAGCCGCGTTCCGGCTTGATCTTTGTCTTTTCCAGGCCGATATTCTCCGTCCGGGGTGCGCGGCCAACGGCGACCAGAACCTTCTCGGCTTCCTTCACCACCTGCTTGCCGTCCGAAGCGGTGAAGGTGACCTTCACGCCCGTCTTCGTCTTCTCGACCTTCTCGACCTTGGCGCCCACGTTGATGTCGATGCCGCGCTTTTTGAAGCTGCGGGCCAGCTCTTTGCTGACATCCTCGTCCTCATTGGGAACCACGCGCGGCAGGAACTCGATAATCGTGATCTCCGATCCAAAGCTGCGAAAAATAGAGCCGAACTCGACGCCCACGGCGCCCGCGCCGATGATGGCCAGCGATTTCGGGATCTCCTTCAGGGAGAGGATTTCGGTATTGGTCAGGACGCGGTCGTCCGCCTGCAGGCCCGGGAGCAGCTTTGCGTCCGATCCGGTGGCGAGAATGATGTTCTTCGCCTGAACCGTCGCCGCGCCTTTGGGCCCTTCCACGGAGATGGCGAGGACACCGTTCTTTGCCGGGCCGGTGAGCCTGCCGTATCCGGGAACCACGGTCACCTTGTTCTTCCGCATCAGGAAGTCGAGGCCCTTGGTGTGCTTGGAGATAATGCCGTTCTTGCGCTCCAGCACGGCCTGCCAGTTTACCTGGCCCTCGCCCAGACCCTCAATGCCGTATTCCTTCGCATGCTTCACATGGTCGTAGACTTCGGCGTTGAACAGCAGCGACTTGGTGGGAATGCACCCCACATGCAGGCAGGTACCGCCCAGCTTGTCCGACTTTTCGACCAGGGCGACTTTCAGGCCATACTGTCCGGCGCGGATCGCGGCGGTGTATCCAGCGGGACCGCCACCGAGAATTGCAATGTCATAAATGGTATCTGCCAAGGGAAACTCCGTTCGGGAATGTGAGAAAAGGGACAGAGGAGCCGTGAGGTTGCCCCAAATTCCTTATTGTACGCATCTGTACTCAGGATGCGATGACCGCGCAGACGGATGCGAAACCGGAGCCACCGGGCTCCCCGCAGCAGGTCATTCCGCTGCGGGATTCCAGTCAGATTCTGGCGCCGGGCTCCGCGTTTTCGACCGCCCTGGCCACGTCCGCCGGCTTCCACGTGTCTCCGCCCCACACTTTCAGCACCGTATTGTCCGGTCCGATGAGTGCGGTGGCCATGGTGTGAACGATATCGTGGGCGGTGGGGTGATAGATCACACCGAAGGCCGTAGCCAGCTTCTGCAGGTTCGCGGGAGTCGTGTCCGCGAACTCCCAGTGCGCAAACCCGGCCGGTTTCCCGTCCAGATATTTGAGCCCATAGGTCCGCAGAACTGCGGGTGTGTCGTTGGCCGGATCGATGCTGATGGTGATCAGCTGGCTGCCGGAATAAAATTGCCGATTATTCCTGAGCAGCATATTCACCTTCTGGAACAGACCGGTCACGATCGGGCAGTCGTCCGTGCAGCGTGTATCAATGAACGTAATCAGGACCGCCTTGCCGTGAAATTGCGGGAAATCGACGGGTTTGCCGTCCTGGTTGGTCAGGGGGATATCCGGAACCTCCTCGCCCATCAGCAGCTCGTGCGGCGGGAGCATCGCCGGCGACATCGGATGCGCCGGCTGGGCGGTGACCGAAATGTCGTGCAGTGACTTGTTGCTGCCATCGGGGTCGGCGAGGATGCTGCCGGAGATCTGGTCGCCGGGCTGCAGCAGGCGGAAAGCCTGAATACTGTTCACCTTATAGACGGCGTTCATCGCCGGCATAAAGTCCTTAATCGCGCCCTGCTTGATGACCACCTGGCGGGTGAGGGCGCTCTTGCCCAGAACCATCCCTCGCATGGGCCACGTGTGCAGGCCGGAGACAGCGCGGGTCCGGGGGCTGCTGTTGCATCCGCAGACCAGAACGAGCAGCGACGCGGCCACGGCGAAAATCCAGCAATGTTGGCGATTCATGCGAGTTGATCCTCCTTCAGGCGTTGCAGATGGCTGGTCGCAGCCCAGAGTGGCCTGAGTCGGTTTCCGGGGAAACCCTCCTGTTGGACGGAGCGCGCGGGTGAGGGGAAGTGGGCGAGCCGCAAATCCTGCCCGCAGTTCGCCGGCTTTGCTGGCCTAGCTCAGCGCCCTCGCTGCCTCCTGAGCAAAGTACGTCACGATAAAGCCCGCACCAGCGCGGCGGATCGAGAGCAGCGATTCCATCATGGCGCGCTGTGGTTCCAGCCAGCCGCGGGCAAAGGCCGCCTGCAGCATGGAGTATTCTCCGGAGACCTGGTAGGCGCCGATGGGAACCTCAAAGCGCTCGCGTGCCGCTCGAATCACGTCCAGGTAGGGCATGGCCGGCTTCATCAGGATCATATCCGCGCCTTCGCCAAGGTCGAGGTCAATCTCCCGCATGGCCTCGCGGAGATTCGCTCCGTCCATCTGATAGCTGCGGCGGTCGCCGAACTGCGGCGCTGAATCTGCGGCTTCGCGGAATGGACCATAGAAGGCCGAAGCAAACTTCGCGGCATAGGAAAGGATGGGCGTCTGCTCGAGCTCCTCTTCGTCGAGGGCGTCGCGGATGGCGGCGATCCGGCCGTCCATCATGTCGCTGGGAGCAACGATATCGGCTCCGGCCTGAGCCAGCGACGTGGCGGTTCTGGCCAGCAGCCCCAGCGAGGAATCGTTCTCGATTTCAAAGTCTTCGCCATGGCGCTTCACGATGCCGCAGTGGCCGTGCGAGGTGTACTCGCAGAGGCAGACATCCGCGATCACCACCAGCTTCTTCGCGGCAGAAGACTGCTTCAGCGCCCGCAGACCCTGCTGCACGATGCCGTTGTCGTCCCAGGCTCCGCTGGCCTCTTCGTCCTTGGTTTCGGGCAGGCCAAACAGCAGCAGACCGCCAATGCCCAGGGCGGCGGCGGCTTCAGCTTCCTTTACGGCCTCATCGACAGAGAGGTTGAAGACGCCCGGCATGGAGCCGATTTCGCGGCGGATGCCTTCGCCGGGGCAGAGAAACAGCGGCAAAATCAGCGCGCCTGGCTCAAGATGCGTTTCACGGACCAGCGCACGGAGCGGTTCGGTGCGTCGCAGGCGGCGCATCCGGGTAACGGGGAAATCCATGCCTCGATTTTACGGCGTGTAGCCCGAGCGGGTGGCGGAGAGATGGTCGTACTCCTGCCCGGACGCGCTCGGCAGTAACACCCAGAGCGTGTAGATCGCCAGCAGAGTCCCGGTGATCGGCTTGATCAGGGTGAGAAAAGCGGTGACGATGGCCAGCGGACGGGCCCACGACGCGCGATTGAGGATCGCAATGCCGGTGATCAGGGAGAGAGTGGCGCGAGCCGCGAGAATGGCCGTGACGATGGGAATGAACCACGGCATGTGAGCGAAGGGAAAGACGAACCCATCCCAGTGATGCCCGATGGGGAATCCCCAGCCGTGGAATACCCCGGAAAGGAAAGGCACAATCATGAGCCACTGGAGCATGGTCCAGCCGGCATAGACGATCCAGAGAATGCCGAGGGTGTGAACGTGCCGATGCACGCGGTTCCAGATCCAGGGCACAGGCGGCGCGGAGGGAATAGGGGTGACCTGACGCCCGCAGTGCGGACAATAAGGCTGGTAGGGATCAACAGGCTGGCCGCATGCGCTGCAATACATGGCTCGCACCTCCGACAGAGAGTGTTACGCAGAAAGGCATCCTCCGGTTCCGGAGAGGAGACGCGAGGACAGCAATCCCCTCGCGCGGACGCCCTTCAACGAGTGGAAAACACCTGTCTTCCCCAGACGATAACCTCGGCGTCAACACCTACAACTTCGCCTGCGCCTGCAGCACGCGCCCCACGGCTTCCTCCGGCGTGGCGCCGACGGCGGAGAGGTGGCCCATCTTGCGGCCCCGCCGCGGCTGGTGCTTTTCGTACAGGTGAACACGCACCCCCGGCACAGCCAGTGCCCGGTCGAAGCGCGGAGGATGATCGAGCCACAAGTCGCCGAGCAGATTGACGATGGCCGCCGGCTGCACCACGGAAACATCCCCCAGCGGCAGATCGCAGACAGCGCGGACGCACTGCTCGAACTGGCTGGTGACGCAGGCGCGTTCGCTGGCGTGATAGCTGTTGTGCGGGCGCGGCGCCAGCTCGTTGACCAGCAGCTTCCCGCTGGTGGTCACAAACATCTCGACCGCCAGCAGGCCTTCCAGGGTGAAGGAGTCGGCGATGCCGCAGGCCAGCTCCTGCCCGCGGCTCTCGATCTCCGGCGGCACCAGCGAGGGGATGACGCTCCAGACCAGGATCTGCCGCTCGTGGTGATTGGTCGCCGAGGGAAAGCTCTTCGTCTCGCCACTGGGCGAGCGCGCGACCATCACGGAAATCTCGCGGTCGAGATCCAGCGCCTGCTCCACCACACACGGCTGCTGGCCCAGCAGGAGCCACGCGTCGGAGGCCGTGGTCGCGTCACCAAATCCAATCTTCACCTGACTGCGTCCGTCGTAGCCGCCGGTCGCGCTTTTCACGAAGCAGCGTCCGCCCAGCGCGGCGACGGCCTTCACCATTTCCTGCTCGGAGCGCGCGGCGTGCCATGGACCCAGCGGAAAGCCCTGCCGGGCCAGCCATTCCTTCTGCAGAATCCGGTTCTGGATGACGCGCAGCAGCTCAGACGAGGGCCGCACCGGAGCATATTTGGCAGCGGCCTCCAGGCAGTCCAGCGAAACCTGCTCGATTTCGAGCGTCACCACGTCGGAGCCGCGGGCGAGGTCGGCGGCGGCATGGGCATCGTCCCAGTTGCCCTCAAAGCAGGCGTCCACCACAAAGCGCGCCGGGCAGGAAGGGTCGGGGTCCATCACCTGGACGCGGTAGCCGAAGGAGCGCGCGGCCATGGCCACCATGCGTCCGAGTTGTCCACCGCCGAGGATGCCGAGGGTCGAGCCGGGCAGGATAGCGCTCATTGGGGCAGCTCCTGCGCCAGAACTTCGTTCATGCGCGCCGTGCGCCAGGTGCGCAGCCGCTCGCGCAGTTCGGGATCGGTCGCCGCCAGAATCTCCACGGCCAGCAGAGCCGCGTTAGCCGCGCCGGGCTTGCCGATGGCCAGCGTTCCCACCGGAATGCCTTTCGGCATCTGCACAATGGAAAGCAGCGAATCCACGCCCTGCAGCATGGTGGCCGGAATAGGCACGCCCAGCACCGGCACCAGCGTCTTGGCTGCCATCATGCCCGGCAGATGCGCCGCG
>DAHVZZ010000613.1:0-2757 GCA_027323785.1 Acidobacterium sp.
GTCTTCTCGCGATTTCCTCGTCTGGTGCGCGCCCTCACCCTCCAGCTCGGCAAGCGTGTGCGCCTGGAGCTCGAAGGCCAGGAGACGGAGCTGGACACGAGCCTGCTGGAAGCCATCCGCGACCCGCTCACCCACGCCATCCGCAACTCCATCGACCACGGCATCGAGATGCCGGACGCGCGCGTCGCCGCCGGCAAGCCGGAAGAAGGCGTGCTGCGCCTGCGCGCCTGCCACGAAGGCAGTCACGTCATCGTCGAGGTGCAGGACGATGGCGCCGGCATGAACACCGAACGCATCCGCGCCAAAGCCGTCGAGCGCGGACTGGTCCCCGCCGCCCGCGCTGAGCACATGAGCGAGATGGAAGTCCTGCAGCTCATCTTTCTTCCCGGCTTCTCCACCGCCGCCTCCGTCACCAGCGTCTCCGGCCGCGGCGTCGGCATGGATGTCGTCCGCACCAACGTGGAAAAGATCGGCGGCAAAGTCGAAGGCGAAAGCCGCTCCGGCAGCGGAACCACGCTGCGCCTGCGCATCCCGCTCACCCTGGCCATCATTCCCGCGCTCATCGTGCGCAGCCGCGGCCAGAACTTTGCCCTGCCCCAGGCCGCTCTCACCGAACTGGTGCATCTCTCCGCGGGCGAGACCGAATCGCGCATCGAGTGGCTGGAAAACGCCGCCCTCTATCGCCTGCGCGGACGTCTGCTCCCGCTCGTCTTTCTCGACCGCCTGCTACAGCTGCCCGCGCGCGAGCGCTCCGCCGCCTGCGATATCGCCGTTCTCAACGCCGACGGCCGACGCTTCGGCCTGGTCGTCGACGGCCTCGCCGATCCCGAGGAAATTGTTGTCAAGCCGCTGGCCGCCGTGCTGCGCGAAATCGGCTATTATGCCGGCGCCACCATTCTCGGCAGCGGAGAGATGGCTCTCATCCTCAATCCCGGAGCCATCGCGCAGCACGCCGGCATCAGTCTGGCCGGCGAAACCGAATCCGCCACCCCTGAAGCCGTCCGCGCCACCCAGCGCGAATTCCTGCTGGTCGAAGCCGATGGCCGCCCCGCCGCGCTGCCTCTTGAAACCGTGGTCCGCATCGAGCGCATTCCGCGCTCCCGCATCGAACGCGCCGGATCGCGTCCCGTCCTCCGTTTCGAGAACACGCTGCTGCCGCTCGACGACTCCGCTGTCGCCGACTCCGGAAATCCGGAGGCGGAAACCACCGTCGTCGTCTGCCGCGACGGCCAGCGCCACATCGGCATTACCGTCTCTCAGGTGCTTGACGTCACCGGCGGCGGCCAACTCGCGGAAGCCGGCACCGGAGCACTCGCCGACGGCATCGCTCTGCTCCATGACCGCGTCACCGGCATCGTCAGCCTCTCCTCCATTCCTTCGCTGGACGCCGTCCAGCCATCCGAAGCGTTCCCGGAGTTCGCACAATGATCGATCCATCCCAAAGCCGCTCGCTGGAAGTCTGCTCTGTCCGCGTCGGCAGCACCCTCTACGGCATTCCCATCGCCCGCGTTCTCGAAATTCTCGGCAAGCCGGCCACCCAACCCGTGCCCCTGGCCCCCTTCTTCGTCGGCGGACTGGTCCACTACCGCGGCGAAGTCCTCACCGCCGTCTCCCTGCGCCGCCTGCTCGACATGGAACCCGCCACCGCGCCCGAGGACGTCCTCGTCTTCGAGAATGCCGACGCGCCCTTCGGACTCTTCGTCGACGCCGTCGGCGAAGTCCTCAATGTCTCCTCCGCCGAACACGAACCCAACCCAGCCACTCTGGACACCCGCCGCCAGTCCCTCTTCAGCGGCGCATGGAAACTCCAGGACCGCCTTCTGGTCGGCCTCGATCCCGAACGCCTCGACCCACTGCGTCTCGCCTCCGCTTTCGCTGCCTGAAGACGCGCAGAAAGGAGAACGCCATTCCCATGCGCGCCCTCGTTGTCGACGATTCGCGCTTCATCCGCAACTACCTGCATTCGCTTCTCTCCGGATACGGCGTCGAATGCATGGAAGCCGCCGACGGCCGCCAGGGCCTCGACTGCCTCCGCAACTCCGGCCCCTTTGCCGTCGCCCTCGTCGACTGGAATATGCCCGTCATGTCCGGCCTCGAGCTCCTCCAGGCAGCCCGCGCCGACCATTCCCTCGACAGCACCAAATTCCTCATGGTCACCACCGAGGCCGAAAACGACCACATCGAGGCCGCCCTGCTCGCCGGCGCCGACGAGTACATCGTCAAGCCCTTCGACGAAGCCGGCCTCCTCGACAAACTCCGCATGGCCGGCGTGGAGGAGCTGTGACCCCCACCCGCCCCGTCCGCGTCCTGCTCGCCGACGACTCCGCCGTCATGCGCACCGTCCTGCGCATGGTCCTCGCCCCGCATCCCGGTATCGAAATCGCCGCCGCCGCCGCCAATGGCGAGGAAGCCGTCGCCGCCTTCGACCGCCTCCACCCCGACCTCGTCCTCCTCGATGTCGAAATGCCCGGCATGAACGGCCTGCAGGCGCTCTCCGCCATCCGCGGCCGCGACCGCCGCGTCCCCATCCTCATGTGCAGCACCCTTACCTCCCGCGGAGCCCGCACCACCATCGAAGCCCTCGCCCGCGGAGCCACCGACTACGTCACCAAACCCGAAGCCCAGCACAATCTCCGCGAAGCCGTGGAAACCCTCTCCCGCGACCTGCTGCCCAAAATCCTGGCCTTCGCCTCACCCCAGCCGCCAGCTCACGCCGCGCCGCCCGCCGCACCCGCGACCCGTCCCGCAGCCCCCGCC
>DAHVZZ010000615.1:0-3104 GCA_027323785.1 Acidobacterium sp.
CCCCGGCCGAATGAACCGCGCATACTGCCCAATCGTGAACAGCCGCTTGGTCAGCTCATACGTTCCATTCTTGGGATCGATCCCCAGCAGCGATCCCCTCGACTTCTCCGCAATCGACGCGCCCCACCACCACAACCACGCGCTCACCTGGTCCTCCACCACGTGCGCATGCAGCAGCCGCGCCCAGTACACCCCGTCCGTAATATTCGTGATGTTCTTCCCGTCCGCGCTCACTTCCGTCTCCCACACTCGCTTGCCCTGCTTCAGCGCCTGGTGGAAAACTCCTGTCCGCTTGCACAGCGGAACATACGGCGTGTAGTCGTCGGTATACGCATGCGCGGCCACAATATTTACCGCCTTCGCGCACGCCGGATCGTCCAGAATCGTATTGATCGACAAGTCCGTCCACCGCGCGTCTTCATTCACAATGATCTCCGCCGTCACGCCCCTCCGCTCAAAGGTCGGAATCAGCGCCGTCCGCAGAAACACCGCAAGTTGCTCCCCGCTCCAGATGCACGAAGGCCACGGCGCCAGAAAATCCGGCTCGTTCGCCGGCGAAATCGCATAAATCTCAATCCCGAAATGCTTCTTGTACCCCAGCACATACTCCGCCAGATAATCCGCGTACGCCTGGTACATGTCATTCCGCAGCTGTCCCCCGCGATTGACCATCCTTGTCGTCTTCATCCACGCCGGCGGCGACCACGCCGTCGAGAAAAACCTCCCGCAGCCGCGCTTCTTCGCCTCGCCCATCAGCCAGACCTGGTCCTCGTCGCCGCTCCAGTTCCACTTGCCCTGCTCCGGCTCAATCGACTCGCCCGACTCGTTGAACGGTCCCTTCGGCATCCCGCCGTCCTGAATAATGTTCCGCAATATTGAGAAGCCCATCCCCTTCGTCTCATCGAACATCAGCTCCAGCAGGTACTCGCGCTTTTCCGCCGGCATCATCCGCCAGAACGCAGCCTGGTGAAATGCCTCTGAGAATCCAAACCCGTCCATCTGCTGGTGCCGCACCGTCGCATCCACCGTCGCCCCCGGCTCCTGCGCCAGCAGCCTGGGAGCTCCCGCCGCCGCACCTGCCGCCACCGCCGCCCCGCGCACAAAATCCCGCCGATTCATCTTCATCCCCACACTCTCCTCTGCCATCTCGGCTCCGCGCCCTACGCCGGAAAAATCTTCCCTAGTAAATCAATTTATCCAGAACGCGCAGACCATTCTTAAACGATTTTTCCCATTCCTGTCCACTCCACCTCGAATCCCCGCCTGTTTTCATGCATCTCTCATCTCTAGAAGTGCCGTATCTCCCACCCCCTCGCGCTAAACTCATAGATGAGGATCCTCATGCCGGATACACATCGCAGAAAGACCGTTTCGGTCAACATAGGCAAGGTTCGCGTCGGTTCTGACGCTCCCGTCGTCGTCCAGTCCATGACCAACACAGACACCGCCGACGTCCAGTCCACCATCCAGCAGGTCGCCGCGCTTGCCGCCGCCGGATCGGAGCTCGTCCGCGTCACCGTCAACAACGACGCCGCCGCTAAAGCCGTCCCTGCCATCGTTGAAGGCCTCCACAAACTCGGCATCGACGTCCCCATCATTGGCGACTTCCATTACAACGGCCACCAGCTCCTCAAGAAATATCCCGACTGCGCCCAGGCCCTCGCCAAGTACCGCATCAACCCCGGCAACGTCTCCATCGGCCGCAAAGACGACGACAACTTCCGCACCATGGTCGAGTGCGCCGTCGAGAACGACAAGCCCGTCCGCATCGGCGTCAACTGGGGCTCGCTCGATCAGGCCCTCCTCACCCGCCTCATGGACGAAAACTCCCGCCTCGCCGAGCCGCTCCCCGCCCGCTCCGTCATGCTCGAAGCCATGTGCCGCAGCGCCCTCGACTCCGCCGCCGCCGCCGAAAAATACGGCCTCGGCCATGACAAGATCATCCTCAGCGCCAAGGTCTCCGGCGTCCTCGATCTCATCGACGTCTACAAGATGCTCGCCGCCCGCTGCGACTACCCCCTCCACATCGGCCTCACCGAAGCCGGAATGGGCATGAAAGGCATCGTCGCCTCCACCGCCGGCCTCGCGCCCCTGCTGCTCGACGGCATTGGAGACACCATCCGCGTCTCCCTCACTCCCAAGCCCAACGGTGACCGCGCCGAAGAAGTCCACACCGGCCAGCAGATTCTCCAGTCCCTCGGCATCCGCAGCTTCACCCCGCAGGTCACCGCCTGCCCCGGCTGCGGACGCACCACCAGCACCTTCTTCCAGGAGCTCGCCCAGCAGATTCAGGACTACCTCCGCGACTCCATGCCCGTCTGGCGCCAGACCTACCCCGGCGTCGAAGAACTCAAGCTCGCCGTCATGGGCTGCGTCGTCAATGGCCCCGGCGAATCCAAGCACGCCAACATCGGCATCTCGCTCCCCGGCACCTTCGAGGAACCCAAAGCTCCCGTCTACGTCGATGGCCGCCTCCTCACTACACTCCGTGGAGACACCATCGTTGCCGATTTCCAGAAGATCCTCGACGATTACGTCCGCACCCGCTACGGCTCCGGCAGCGCCACCACCCCCGAACCCCTCGTCGAAGTCCACTAACCTTCAATCCCGAGAACCCTCCGGGTGCCGCATTCAACCCTGGTGTTGGGTTGAGTGGGATGGAACCCTCTGGCCACCCCATCCAAGCGGGTGCCCATACTTTCCTTCGCGCTGTTCGAGGAGGAAGTGTGGGACCATGGCGGCGCACCGCGCCGCCTTGCCTTTCCGGTAATGCACCGCTGTCCTGCACTCCAGAAATTTGACCGAATCCCCACGCATGCTGACCCGATGAAGCTGCTCAAGAATCTGGATGGAAAGCTACTCGTCTCCAATGATGACCATGACATACGCTATCTGGGCGACTTAGATCTGCGAGGAGCCGACTTCCTCCATGTCACTGCCGAAGGCTTGTACTATGCCATAACCGGGCGCTCCATTCCAGCCAGTTTTAGCTGGAGTGGAAATGGAAAATCCCTCCCCGCCGGTGCTCACCCCGAGTGCTGGTGCTTGAGCGCCGAAACCGAGAGCCTGTCCCGAGTCAAGCCGAGGGAGACCTGCGGTTTCAC
>DAHVZZ010000618.1:0-1725 GCA_027323785.1 Acidobacterium sp.
AGATTTCCATTCCTATGGCGTTGGGGGCTACCCTGGCAGTGCTGAAGCGAGCCTGGCGGAGCATCGATCTGCTCGCGAATGCAGGGGCGGGATGCACTCCTGAATGAGGGATTTGCGACCTGGTCACAGCGGGCCGCGGCAACAGAGCTTGACGGAGAGCCTTACTGCGCCATACTAGAGGCAGCGGCGTGGATTGAACCTCGCCGTTATGGCTTGCGCGGCTGGAAACGGCGCGCGGCCATGGCGACGAGAAGATGACCGGCCGCTGGATCAGCCGTTCGACGGCGTGTTCCAGGTTTGACGCCGCTGATCGGTGTGATCCGCAGGAGGCTTTATGGCCACTCCGGAAAAGACCGCGCGGAAGGCTCCGGCGCCAGCGTCGACTGTTCCCGACCTTGCTCCGGACGAAGTACTCCACTCCTCGAGCCACAGCAGGCTCACTGCGGAAGAAGTCGCGAAGGCTGTCGCGCGCCATCGGCGCGAACATCCGGCGAATAAGCAGGCGAGACACCAGTAATTCAGCCTGCCCCGCGTGACGCCGCGGAAATACCGACAAAAGAAAGCTGGTCGTGTATCCGCGACGAAGGGCCGCAGAAGATGGCGGCACGCGGGAGACGTATTTCAACCGCTCCCATGCTCCAACCGAAAGGAGAAATGTCATGAGACACTTCTTCCTTACGCTTATCCTGGGTGTCGCGGCGTTGCTGGCCGCGGCTCCGACGTATGCTCAACAGATTGTTGCTGAGGTAACGATTCCGTTTAACTTCTTTGTTGCGAATACGGAGTTGCCTGCCGGCACGTATCAGCTGAGCGAGAACTATCGTTACACGATGCTGCTCCGCAATGTGAACACGAATGCCGCAGCCTATGCCATCACGATTCCGAGCAATGAAGTGGTTCTGGAATCGGGTGCTCTGGTGTTCAACCGGTACGGCGAATACACGCACTTCCTGACGCAGGTTCGCAGCCCGCAGCGGGCGCTGAACGTGTTCCTGCCGACTTCGAGGACCGAGAATGAGGTGAAATTCGGGCTTCCGGCGAACGCGCAGACCGGGCAACAGGTAGTGGTCGCCACCGCGAAATGAACCATGCGGAAAAGAACCATGCGCGGGGAGCCGGAATGGAGGGTTCCGGCTCCCTTCTCTGTATCTGGAAACGTCAGATCCGCCACAGACGCGTCAGCAGGGTTTACCCAGCTATCCTCTATTCCCCAGCGATTCTCTAATCGTTGCTCCTGAGTTTTGCCAGCAAATTGAGCATCTCGATATACAGCCAGACCAGGGTGACCATGAGGCCGAAGGCGCCGTACCACTCCATGTACTTCGGAGCGCCGGACTGGACGCCGCGCTCGATGAAGTCGAAGTCGAGGACGAGGTTGAGGGCGGCGACGGCGACGATGACCAGGCTGATGCCGATGCCGATGGGGCCGGATCCGTTGATGGTGGCGAAGTGGACACCGAAAAAGCCCAGCACCATCTGCACGATGTAGAAGAGCATGATGGCGCCGGTGGCGGCGACGACGCCGAGGCGGAATTTCTGGGTGACGCGGATCATGCCGGACTTGTAGGCCATGAGCAGGACGAGCAGGGTGCCGAAGGTGAGGCTCACGGCTTCAATGGCGATACCCGGGAAACGCAGCTCAAAGGTGGCGGAGATGCCGCCGAGGGCGAGGCCTTCCGCAACGGCATAGAGCGGAGCGGTGATGGGCGACCACTGCATTTTGAA
>DAHVZZ010000442.1:0-2326 GCA_027323785.1 Acidobacterium sp.
CGTCGGGCCGTCCGCGGGTATGCATCAGAACCACGCCGCAGCGCGCGGCGGCGCAGGCTGCTGACATTTCCGGATCCCAGGTGAAACCGCTGACGTCATTGACGATTTCGGCGGCGGTCAGGGCCAGGGCGGTCGCGGCGTGCCAGGTGTCCACGGAAAGGACGCACTCGGGCCGTTCTCGCAGCAGGGCTTCCGCTACGGGGAGGATGCGATCCTGTTCTTCCTGCGAGCTGACCGGCCGAGAGCCGGGCCGGGTGGATTCGCCTCCAAGGTCGACGATGTCCGCGCCGTCGTCCAGCATGGACAGCGCCCATTCCACCGCGGCGGCGGTTTCAAGGAAGGCGCCTCCGTCCGAGAAGGAATCCGGTGTTGCGTTGAGGATTCCCATCACGAGGGTGCGCTCGCCGAGAGCCAGCGCCCGGGTGCGCAGCTTCCATTCCGTGCGGGTCCTGCGTCCAAAAGCCATCTCGCAATCGATGCTACACTCCGGTTAACTTGCCCGGTTTTTCCTAACCGACCCCCCAGGAATCATGTTTCGTTTCTGCTCCCGCATTCTGTTTTTCGCTCTGTCCGGCGCACTTGTCTCCGTTTGCGCTTCCGCCGCCACCTATCCCTATCCTTACCGCCATGTCTCGCACATGCGGCCACGGACGCTGGACGAGACCATCCAGGACATTCTTTCCGAGCCGGAGCTGGCGCGCGCCCACTGGGGCATCTCGGTGGTAACGATGGAGGGCCAGTCAGTCTACTCTCTGCATGCGAAGGAGATGTTTGCGCCGGCATCCAACGCCAAACTGTTCACCACGGCTGCGACGCTGGCATTGATTCCGGCCGATGCTCACTGGGTGACGCGGGCGGTCACGTCGGGTGTGCTGGAGCAGAACGGTGTTCTGAAGGGCAATCTGGTGCTGCTTGGCTCCGGCGATCCAACGATGTCAGGGCGGGAGTATCCGTGGAACGGGCGGACGGAGCGGCCGTATCCGCCGCTGCAGGCGCTGCAGCAGATGGCTGACCAGATCGTGCAGGCGGGAGTCCGGCGCATCGACGGCAAGGTTCTCGGCGATGACACCTGGTTTCCCTTTGAGCGGTACGGAAACAACTGGTCCTGGAATGATCTGCAATGGGATTGCGGCGCGCCGGCCTCGGCGCTCACGGTGAACGACAACGTGACGTTTTTGAATGTGATGCCGTCGCCTAGGGCGGGCAGCCGGTCCACACAGGTCACGTGGAACCCGGATGTTCCTTACTACAATGTCGAAAACTCGCTGACCGTAGCCCCGTACGACCGCTATGCGCGCGCGGGGATCGACCGGCCGCTGGGCAGCCGGACGGTGCGTCTCTTTGGTAGGATAAATCGCTTTGGGCTTCACGATGCGCTGGCCATCAACGATCCGGCGAAGTTTGCCTCCATCGCGCTGCGACAGATGCTGCTGGCCCGGGGCGTCACGATCACCGGGAAGGCCGAGGCGTGGCATCGCGAGCCAACGGACACGGAGGACTTCCGCGAAGAGGTGGATCAGCCGGTGGTTCTGCATCCGCTGCACATCACCACTCTCGCGCCGCCGGATACCGGGCTGCACGTGCTGGCGACGCACGTTTCGCCGCCGCTGGCCGAGGATGTGACGGTCACCAATAAGGTGAGCCAGAACCTGCACGCCGAACTGTATCTGCGGCTGCTCGGCCGGCTGGAAGGGTCCGACGGCTCAATCGCACAGGGAGCGCGGGTGGTGCGTCAGTTCGCGATCAATGCGGGAGTGAACCCCAACGGCTTTCTGTTCTTCGACGGATCGGGACTGTCGCCGGACGACGAGGTGGCGCCCCGCGCCATTACCACGCTGCTTGTTTACGCGGCTCACCAGCCCTGGGGAAAGCTGTACCGTTCGACCTTCCCGATCGCCGGGGTCGACGGCACGCTGGCGGCGCGCTTCCATGACGGCATGGTGCGGCGGGTTTTTGCCAAGACGGGCACGCTGGAGGAAGTCAACTCGCTGAGCGGGTATCTGATTGCCCGCAGCGGACGGACTCTGGTGTTTTCCGTGCTCTGCAACGGTCGACAGCCCGACAATGACGATTCACTGCATGCCATCGACCGAATTGTGACAGCGATCGCCGACGCCAACTGAGCTCGCCGTTCCTTGTGCAGGGAGTTGTGGCCCTACAAAAGTAAGGTACGGAACACGCGCCAAAGGGTTTAGGGTAGAGGCATCGGAGAATTGCGCGTGATCGGGAAACGTACGTTATTATGGCTGGCGGCAGCGGCCGCTATGGTTCTTCCTCTTGCTCTTGCCGGCTGCGGACCCTCCTATTCGCCCTCGAAGCCGCTCAG
>DAHVZZ010000456.1:0-13686 GCA_027323785.1 Acidobacterium sp.
GCCCCTGGCTGACGATGTTCTCGCGCAGGTTGCGCTCGTAGTTGGCGTCGGCCTGGGCCCGGTATCTCGCCTCTTTGGCCTGCGCGTTGTAGAGGAATCCGTTGAACACCGGAATGTTCACGTCGACGCCGACTCCACCCCACCAGTTGGAGTTGTAGTACTGGTCGGTACGGACCGGTGTAACTCCGGCTGTCCCCAGAGCACTGATGGAGGGCGGGAGCTGATCCCATTCGGAGCGGGCGTACTTCTTTGCCGACTGCGACTGATAGTGCAGAGCCTGCAGATCGGGCCGCTGCTGCAGCGCCTGCTGCACCAGGGCCTTGTAGTCCACCGGCGGGGCCGGCGGGGCGGACGAGCTGCTGATCAGATGAAACCACTGGTTATGATCGAGGCCGAGCACCGCGTCCAGAGTGGCCATAGTGGAGGCCGCGCGATTCTCCGCATCGATTTCCATCAGCTTTGCCTGGGAAAGGTCGACCTGCGCGATGCTGAGATCGAGCGTCGAGCGGAGTTTGTTGTTGGTGAGTTCGTTGACCTGTCTTTCCGTGATGCTGCGGTAGGCGACGGTCTCCCGGGCAACCTGCAGATCGGCCTGCGCAGTCAGTGCGTTGTAGAACGCCTGATCGGTGAACAGGACAATCTCCTCGGAGGTCGCCAGGGCATTGGCCTGCATTGCCTGCTGCTGCAACATGCGGGTGAGGACGAGGTTGTGAACGCGGCCGAAATTGGTGATCAGCTGCGAGACTTCCACGCCGCTGCCGGCATGATTGATCAAGCGAGAAGCTGGCAGGCCGCCCGCCGAAATGCGACTTCCATTTTCGGCGTCCACCGCGGCCAGCGATGCATCCGCGTAAGGCAGATCGGCGGAGCGCGCCTCGCGCAGTACCTGATGCTGCGCGAGGGCCAGCAGGTGACTGGCCAGGACGCGCGGGTTATTGCGGATCGCCATCTGCTCCGCCTGGCGGCGAGTCAGCGTGGGACCACCGTGCTGCCGGGTGTGGGCTCCCGGCAGTGTACCCATGTGCGTTTGGGAAGCACCCAGGATGGCGTGCACCGGCGGAGCGGAGGGTAAAGAAGCCGGATTGCCTGGCTGGGCCAGAACGGAAACAGCTATCGTCAGAACCGATACGACAATTGCGCTTTGAACAACCTTCACGATTTCACCTCCGCCGAATTTCCGACATTGACGCCAGCTACAAGGTCTACAGCAGTCATTGCGCTGCCACCTCGCGTGTTTCGCGTCTGCCGTAAACCAGCAGGTACGCCGCGGGAATCACGAAAATACTCAGGAGCACCGATACTGTGACGCCGCCAATGATGGCCAGCGCAAGAGGCGAATAGGCTCCAGCTCCCGGCTCCAGCTTCATGGCCATCGGGATAAGTCCCACCACGGTGGCCAGCGATGTCATCAGAATCGGCCGCAGCCGGAGACGGCACGAATAGGCGACCGCATCGCGTACCGAACGGCCCTCCTCCTGCAGCTTTTTCGCGAAGTCGACGATCAGAATGGTATTGGAAACCACCATTCCCACCATCATCAGCACTCCCATCAGCGACTGAATATTGACTGTGGTTCCGGTGATGTAGAGGATGAGGAGCACGCCCGTCAGCCCGGTGGGAATTGCCAGCAGGATGAGGAACGGATCCAGGAACGACTTGAACTGAGCCACCAGAATCAGATACACGAGCAGGATGGCCAGCACCAAACCTGTGGCGAAACTGTGGAATGAGTTTTCCATGGTCTCAACCAGCCCGTGAATGTTTACGCGATAGTTGCGGCTGGGCATCGGGGTTTGCCGAATGATCCGCTTGATGGCGGCCAGCGGGCGGGAAAGGTCCTGTCCGCTCGGCTTGACGTACACATCGATCTCGCGCTCCAGCTGGTAGTGATCGACCTCTGTCGGCGCCTTGATCCGCTGAATGCTGGCCACCTGATTCAGATAGGTCAGCTTCTTCAGCTGAGGATCGTGCAGCGGCATGCTCTCAATATCCGCAATCGACTTGACGGTCTTATCCGGATACTGAACCGAAACAAAATACTGGTTGCCCGAGTTGGAAACCCAGTAACCCGGGGCGATCATTTGGTTGGAGGTAAGGGCTGTGATGACGTTATCGATCACCTGTTTCGGCGTGAGACCCAGTTCGGCAACCCGCGTCCGGTGCACGTTGATGCGCAGCGCGGGATAGTCGATATCCTGCGGGATATACACATCTTTGATCGAAGGAAGCCGCCGGATTTTGTCGGCGAGGCCTTCGGCGATCTTCATATCTTCGTTGAGATTCTGGCCGCTGATCTGCAGGTCGATCGGAGCCGGCACGCCCTGATCGAGCACGGACGAAACCAGCGAACCGGAATGGAAGTAGGTCCGCAGTTCGGGGAGTTGCTGCGAGATCTTCTGCTGCACCTCGTCCATGTATTTGAAGCTGCTCACGGTGTGATCGCCGTGCAGACCCACCTCGACGAAAGCTGTATGCATGGCCGCGTTGGGACTGAACAGCGATTCGAAGCCCGGCGAGAGACCGATGTTGGAGACGATCGTTTTCAGATCATGCGGGCTCACCGTCTGGCGGATAATGCCTTCGACCTTCTTGACGTAATCGTTGGTAACGGAGAGCCTGGAGCCGGTGGTCGCCTTGAGGTTGATCATGAACTGACCGGCGTCCACGCGCGGGAAGAAGGAGAAGCCGAGGAAAGGAAAGAGCAGCAGGCTGAGTCCGAAGATTCCGATGAATCCCAGCACCGTCGCCCGCGGCCAGTTGAGAGCTTTTTGCACCCAGCGGTCGTAGCCGTCCAGCATCTTCTCAAACCGGGTATTGAACCCGTGGTGAAAACGCTGGCCCCAGGATTGCTTCGCGGCATCCCCGCTCGCTTCGCCGTGGCCCTCGTGAACGGGTTTGAGCACTCGGGAGCAATAGAGCGGCACCACCGTGACCGCGACGAAGTAGGAGGCGACCAGCGAAAGGATCACGCCCATGGCCAGAGCGGTAAACAGATATTTGCTGACGCCGAACAGAAGCATAACCGGGAAGAACACCACACAGGCGGCAAGCGTGATGGCCAGCACCGATGTGACGACTTCGTTGGTGCCGACCTCGGCAGCATCCACCACCTGCTTGTCGCCAATTTCCAGGTGGCGATAGATATTTTCGAGCACGATCACCGAGTTATCGATCAGGCGGGAGAAGGCCAGAGCCAGACCGCTGAGGAGCAGGGCGTTGATCGTGCTGCCGTCGAGGAAGAGGAGGAAGATCGCGGCCAGCACCGAAATCGGGATGGCGAGAAACACGGCGGAGGTGGCTCGCAGACTGCCCAGGAAGATGAGAATCATGATGCCGGTGAGCAGCAGGCCCATGCCGCCTTCGTTGACCACCGTGTGCAGCGCCTGTCGCACGAATTTCGACTGGTCGAACACCAGCAGCGCCTTCATGCGCCGCGGAATATCGCGAAGGTGAGCGATGGCGTGGCGGATGCCATCGACCACCTTGATGATGCTGGTGTTGCCGCCCTGCTTCATCACGCCCACATACGTTGACTGCTGGCCGTCGATGCGGACGATGTTGTACTGCAGCCACGCGCCATCCACCGCGTGACCCACGTTGGAGACATAGACGTTCTTGTCGTGGCCGAGGGTTTTGAGGACGACGTGGTTCAACTCCTTCGCATTCGGAACCATGGAGTTGGTGTAAATGTCGTAGTCCAGCGGGCCGATGCGCACGTCGCCGGCCGGAAGAATGATATTGGAGGCGTTTACCTTCCGCACCACGTCCATGGGGCTGAGGTTGAAGGCCTGCAATTTCTGGGGATTCACATACACCATCTCCATTCGGTATTTCCCGCCGAACGGAGGCGGCACGGTGGCGCCTTTCACACCCGCGATCTGATCTCGAATCTCGTACTGCAGATAGTCACGGAGCTCCGTGACGGACATCCCTTTGCCTTTGACGGCGATCATACAGACGGGAAGAAATGAGGCGGAGGTTTTGAGCACCACCGGAGGCAGGGTACCCTGCGGAAGTCGTCGCAGGTCGGCCATGGCGAGGTTGGAAATTTCGGTCACGTCCGCGTTGGCGTTGCTGCCGGGGGTGAAGAACACCTTGATCAGGCTCACGCCGGGAAGCGACCGCGATTCGATGTGTTCGATATTGCTGCCCAGGGTGAAGAAGCGCTCGAAGGTATTGGTGATCTGAGCCTCGATCTGGGCGGGAGGCATACCGGCGTAGAACGTGGCACAGGTAACAACCGGGATCTTAATCGGTGGAAAAAGATCCACGGGCATTCGCAGTGCGCTGGTCACACCCATGACACAGGCGATCAAACAGATCACGATAATCAGATAGGGGTGACGAATTGCAAACCGAGCCATAAATATACTCCATGCACTGAGTGCAAACTTTGCGTGTGTTAAGGAACCGGGAGCGCTGACGAACGAGTCACCTCATGAATTTCCTGACCCCTGCGCCAATGGCTCAACTTTCCTGCCAGTCCTGGTCGCCCTGCAGGTGGGTGCCGTTCGATGCCGCAACGGATACCAAACCTGCGCTGCCTGTTGCGAGCTATCACTGGGCCGCACCCAGCGAAGTGAGCTGGACGGGCTCCGGATGCACGACTTCGCCGTTGTGGTATCTGCCCTGCTCGCCGAAGATGACCCTCTCGCCTGCGCGCAGGCCGGAGACGATCTGAACCTCGTAGGCTGTCTGGATTCCCAGCGTCACTTTCCGCCGCTCCACCCGGTTCTGGGCATTCACAACCAGTACCGTCCCCGTGGTTCCTTTCCGGCCGATGGACACGGCCTGGATCGGAACAGCCAGCGCGTGCTGGGCGTTTTTGACGGGAAGCTGAACCGTGGCGTACATGCCCGGCACCAGCAGGAGGTTGGGATTCCGCACCTCGACTTCCGTATGCTCGGTGCGCGTCTGGAAGTTGATCTGGCCGGCGAGTACCGAAATTTTGCCCTTGAAGACGCGGTGCAGAGAGGGGACGCTGACATTGACCACCTCCCCAAGGTGCACATCCGGAACCACCTGCCCGGGAACCGGAATGACCAGCCGAAGCAGATCCAGTTGCGACAGGTGGCAAAGCGGCAGACTGGACGTGCTGTTCGACGTGCCGGCGGGCAGCAGCGCCCCGGTATAGGCGTTGAGCTTGGTCACCACTCCATCGAAGGGAGCGCGAATGAAGGAGTAGTTGTACATGGCGCTATCGCGGGACAGAGTCGCTTTGGCCGCGCTCAGCGCCTGTTGAGCGGCAGATACCTCGGCCTGAGCAGCAGAAACCGCCGCCGCCGCTTTCAGTTCGTTGCCCTGAGCCACATCCACCCTTTGCTGCGAAATCACCTGTGGATCCTGCTTGATGACTCCGGCGTAGCGCTTGTAGGTAACGTTGGCCACAAAGAAGGTGGCCTTGGCTTCGCCCAGCATTCGCCTGGCACGCTGCAGGTCGCTCTGATCGCGCGATACGGACGCCTGATCGCGCTTCACCGCCGCATCCAGCTGCGGCACGTCCAGCACGGCCATCAGCTGCCCGGTTTTGACGCGGGTTCCCCAGTTAATGTCGAGCTTCTTCACATAGCCAGCTACTTCGGCGTAGACGTCGATCGACTGATATGGAATAAATTCGGATGCGATCTGCAGCTGATTGGTAAGGTTTTCCTGCTTGACTGGCACTACCGCGGCAGTAATATCCTGGTCCAGCTTGCCGCGTTCCGCGCTCGCCCCCTTCGCGGTTGAACAGGCGGTCATGGATGCCAGCGCGGCCCCCACAGTGACGGTTGCGGCGAGCCGAAACCACATTCTCGTTTTCATAACCCCCACTATTCCCCCTCTGCTTTCTCTTTGCCCGCGGACGCATCGCTCGAACCCGGGCGAGGCTCGGCGCTCCGAATTTCATCTAAAAGCGCTCGCAATCTTTCGACAGAAAAATCGGCCGATTGACACAACGCCACAATCCGCTCATCCCGCTTTTGCACCATTTCGGCCGCCGCAGGCACTTGCGAGGCAATCCTGGCCGGAACGGTCTGTACCCCGTGCTGATCTCCGTGAACCAAGGCCCCCGGGTCCACCCTCAATCCGCCCACCCGTACCGGCTCTCCGAAATCCACCAGGTGCGCATAGGAATGGGAAACCGAAACATGGCCCGCGAAGAAGTGAAAACCGGTGCTCTCCACCTGGTTCAGGTCACGCACCGCGCCGTTGGTGACGTAACCCACAAAACCGAGCGCGCGACAGATGCTGGCATGGACTTCGCCCATGAAGGCCCCAACTCCCGGAACGGGATCGATATCCTCGAGGACCAGAACGCGCGGCCCCGGGATGCTCTTGACGTAGTCCCACCAGTCAGTCCGGTCCTGAAAACGAAGCCGAAACGGCGGAGGAAGCGAGGAGGCCAGCGGAGGAGAGGTTGTCCTGATCCGGCCCGTCACCGCATAGCCCAGCATGGGAGGCAGCTTCGGGAAGAAGGAGCGGACGCTTGCGTCGCTCGCGAATCCATCGTTGCGCAAACGAATATTGAAAGTCTCAATTGCGTTTGCCAGCGTGCACGAATCTAAACGCTGGAGCAGCTCGAACTGCTGCGGGGTCAGAACAGGCTCCATGCCGGCTCTCCGATCAATCGCCATAAGTGTGTATTCCGTTGATGTAGTCTGCCTGGCCTCGGAATGCGGTCCACTGCTGGACCGCAGTAACGCAGGCTGGCGAGCATTTCACTCTGGTGGAGGATATTGCCAGTGCCGCCATCAGTATGCTGGCGGCTCCCGGAAATACCGGTATTAATTTTCGATAACTGGCTGGAATGCGGAGCGAAGCGCTGCATCTCCGCACGGTTACCAACAACGGTCCAGGCCATTCGATCATTCCTCATGCGTGTCCGCCCTTTCAGGCGGATTTCATCCTGAACGCCAGCCTGACGGCGCCTGGTGCTGGTCACACCAGGAGCGGCGGAAGGCCAGGAACGAGTGTCATCCAACCGGAGCCGGAAGGAACACCACAGACACTCCTGAAAGGGTCTGTATGTTCGATTCCTTTTGCTTGTTATGGTGAGCAGCCCGACGGGAGGAACAGGTGAAAATTTAGATTCCCGCGGAGTAAGGAAAGGCCGTCAGAGGACGGGAGGTGGCCGGAAGGACACCTGCGGCGCAAATGTGCACAGGATGGGCACAGATCGCACGGCGACAGGACTGTAGCGCACCGGCCGGTATTCCGCACCCAGCGTCCATACAATCGCAACGATCGACAGCAGGGCGCAGCACACCCGGAAATCCGCCCTGATGACCGAAGATTTCTCCGAATCGCTGCTGCTCAGTTCCGTCGAAATTACTTTTGCGGAGCGAACGCCGATGCTGGGTCCCGTCGCTGATTCATAACGCGCCATCTTGGCTTCCATCGCAAACGAAAGCGCAAGAAAACAAAGCAGCAAAGTTACAGATACGCGCCCGTACGGCTGAATCGCTGCTGGGAGACGGGACATAAGCGAAGTGTACCATACGAAAACGCCTGGTCCATGAAGCACCCACCGAGTGCAGCCGCGTTCGCGGCGCAGCGGATTTTCTCCTGGAAAGGTGCCTGGAGATGCCGTCCCGCAGGCCCTTTCAGCGCCGCGGTTTCGCCTCGGGGACCACCACCGGCCGCCGGAGCGGCACCATGGCCGCGCCCGGCTCCTGGCCCATGTGCTGCATGCGCGACAACATTTCCGTCCGCACATATTCCACAAAGTCCTGCATCTGCCGGTTCATTTCCTCCATGCGCTCCCGCATCTGGAGGATGATGGCGATCCCGGCTATATTCACCCCCAGGTCGCGGGCCAGGTTCAGGATGAACTCCAGCCGCTCCAGGTCCTCGTCGGTGTACAGGCGGGTATTGCCCTCGGTTCGCGAAGGCTTCAGCAGCCCCTCCCGCTCGTAGAGCCGCAGCGTCTGGGGATGGATGTCGTACATCTCGGCCACCGCCGAGATCATGTATGCGCCCCTGGATTTCCGTTTCGTCGGCATTTCCACTCACTCACTGCGCCAGCCCGCTCGCCGCAAATCCCGATCGAGCCGCCGCTGATTCCAACTCATCGATATCCCTGCACTATCGGCCTCACAGGCCAGCGAAAAACCGGAGGCGCGTTCTACACCTTTGCCCAAATCCCCTCCCGCGGGTCCTCCGGATTCAGCCGCGCGAACTCCCGCAGAATCTCGCGCGAGCGCTCGTCCCGCAGTTGCGGAACCGCAACTTCCACAGTGACAATCTGGTCACCGCGCGCGCCTTCCCGTGTGGCCGACGGAACCCCGCGCTCCCGCATGCGCAGCTTTTGCCCGCTCTGCGTGCCCGGAGGAATCTTCAGCTGCGCCCGCCCGTCGATGGTGGGCACCTCGATCCGGCTACCCAGCGCCGCCTCCGCCACCGTCACCGGCAGGGTGATCAGGATGTCGTCCGACTGACGGGTAAAAACCGGATGCACTCCCGTCCGGATGGTCAGAAACAGGTCGCCGGCCGCGCCGCCGTTGGTTCCGGCATTGCCTTTACCGGCCAGCCGGATGCGCTGCCCGTCCCGCGTGCCCGCCTTGATCCTGAATTCCAGAGGCTCGGAGCGGAAGACCGTCCCTTCGCCATGGCAGGTGGGGCAGGCGTGCTGCACCTTGCCGCTGCCGCCGCACTGGGGGCACTGGATGTTGAACTTCATCCGTCCGCCCATCTGCGTGACCTGCCCGCTTCCGTGGCACTCAGGACAGGTCTGGGTGCCGCCCATTGATGCGCGGCCGTGGCAGGTGGGACAAACATCCTGCCGCTGAATCTGCAGCCGCGCGGTGCCGCCCCGGATCGCCGTCCAGAAGTCCACATTCACCTGGTATTCCAGGTCGGTGCCCGACCGCGGCCCCTGCGCCGGCCGCCCGTGGTTGAACATCCCCGAAAAGATATCCCGAAAACTTCCCCATCCCGAGGTTCCGCCCGGCGCTTCCTCCGAAAAATCGAAGCCGCCAAAGTCAAAGGGCATGCCCTGCGCGCCCCCGCCCTGCGCCGCGCCGGCCCGGGCTGCCGCTTCAGCCGCGGCCGGATCGATCTGGTCCGAGTAAAAGCCGAACTGGTCGTAGATCTTCCGCTTTTTTTCGTCGCTCAGGATGTCGTTGGCCTCGGAGATTTCCTTGAACTTCTCTTCGGCCTTCTTGTCCCCCGGATTCACGTCCGGATGGTATTTGCGCGCCAGTTTACGAAACGACTTGCGGATCTCCTCCGGCGTCGCCGTCTTCTTTACACCAAGCGTGGCGTAATAGTCCTTGTGCTGTGTGGCTGGCATTCCCTTAAACGGTCTCCTTTTGCCGCGGCTCACGCAATCGCGGATTGCGGGCCGCCGGCTGCACTTCCGAGCGGATGCGCGGCAGCAGTTCCTGCGCGCTGGCCACCTCCCAGGACGTCTGCACGTTGATCCAGAACTCCGTGCTGGTCCCGAAGTATTGACCCAGCCGCATGGCCGTCTCCACGCTGATCGCCCGCCGCTCGCGCACGATCTCGGAGATGCGCGTCACCGGCACGCGCAGGGCAAGCGCCAGCGCATTGGCCGAAAGCCCCAGCGGCTTCATGAAATCCTCGCGCAGAACCTCTCCCGGATGCGCCGGAAGAGCGCGCTCGCCGGACTTGCGCGTGTTCGGCATCGCCTTTCCTCCCGATTGCATTCCCGCTTCTGACAACCTGACCTTCCTTCGCTGTCCTCGACCAGCATCCGCTCTTATCGTACCACGTTGAACGCCTCGCGTTAAACTCGCAACGGAAATCGCTCGCCTCCCGCGGACTTTACCGCTGTTTTCATCGGCCGAAAATCGCCTTTCGTCTGGGACGCCGCGATGCTGAACTTCGCGACAACGCGTTCCGGCGATATCCGCTCCAAATCATGCAGATGGGCTCTTCCCCGGCTGGCTGCACCGGAACGACTCGGCCAACCCGCCCGTTCCGGCCACTCCACCACCTCGCGGCCCAGCCTAAATGGGTCGCACTTGAAAAATCCTCTCGGTGGGGCCATGCTGTTGGCACTCGGCTCCGCGCCATTCAGGGGGGCCTATGAAATGCGCCATCCTCTTCGGCAAAGCGGCTGCGCTCGCGGCGGTCTTCACTGGATTTGCGATTGCCGGAGCCGTTTCCGCTCAGGTGTTCGTGGTGCGCTCCGCGCATGTTGAAAAACGCTACGCCACCATCACGCCAACCGCGGTTCCGCTTTCCCGGGAGCCCATCAACGAGCTCGGCCGCGGAGAGCTGATTCGCCATCTTCAGTCGGAGCAGGGCTTTGCCGTGCGGCCGCTTCCCATTGCGGTGATCACGCTGCACGCCAACGGCCCCATGGACCCCTCCGGCAGGCAGTACGTTCACCTGCTGGACACGAAGGGCACCAGCGTCACCCCTGGCAGCCGGGTAGCGATCACCGCCATCCGCTTCCATCGCAACGACATTATTTTCGATCTGAACGGCGGTCCCTTCCATAAGCATCGCTTTCTCAGCCACGTCTCTCTTGGCGTGGGCAATGCGACCACGCCCCTCTCGCAGGACAGTCTCACGGTTCCCGCCGGCACCCGCATCATCCTCCAGTTCCAGTCCGCCATCCCGAACATCAGCGGAGAGCAGGTGCAGGCGCTGCTGAAGCCGCTCATCGACTTCGGATCGAAATCGCCCGCCCAGGCCTACGCCGAGACACTGCCACCCTTCCTGCGCAAGGCTATCGACGAACACCGCGTCCTCGTTGGCATGGATCGCGACATGGTGCTCTACGCAAAAGGCGAGCCCACGCAGCGATTCCGCGAGACTGACTCAAAAGGTCAGCCGATCGTCACCTGGGTCTACGGCAAGGTTCCCCATCCGGTGGAATTCGTCCGCTTTGCCGGGCCTTTGGTGGTCCGTGACGATCTGGCGCGGGTGGGCCAGCCGATGATTGTGCGCACCGCCAATGAGATGCAGGGCTACTGGGGAAATGAGCCTGTTCCCAACCCCAACGTGCGCGTGGTCGAGCTGGGCGACCCCTCGGCCAGCGACGTCTCGCTGGACAACGCGCCCCGCGGCGCGCCCACTCTTCGGAAACCCGGAGAACAGCTACCCGGCGAGAACAGCAGGACCACGCCGCAAATGCGCCCCGTCCGATACCCGAAGGACATGCAGCAGCCCGGCGACCCTGGCGACTCGCCGCCGCCAACACCGGGCACAGCTCCGCAGCCGGCCCCGGCCGAATCGCCGAGCGGGCAGCAGCCCGGCCAGGCCCCTGGCCAGCCCTGATCGGCAGCCTGCCGCGTGCGGCGGGATCTCTTCGTCCCTGCCGACTGGCGGCGTTCTCTTCGTCTAAGATGGCCGGGGAGATTCTCCGGCATGATTCAGACGCTCTTCCGCCTGCTCGCTGTTGCGGCCGTTTCCGCCTCGCTCACCGCTTCCGCCGCCACCCCCGTCCCGACGCCCAGCGACTGGCATCCCGGGCCGGGCCATCCCACCCTCGTGCTCTGGCCGCATGGCGCGCCGGGTCCGGAGATGGCCACCGGTCCGGAGCGAAACATCACCACTCCGTCCAGCCAGCTCGTCGCCGGACGCCCGGTGATGCGCATCGCCAATGTCAGCGTGCCCACCATCACGCTGTACGCCGCGCCATCGGCGCACAACAGCCATGCCGCCGTGGTGGTCTTCCCCGGCGGAGCGTACCAGTATCTCGCGATCGACCTCGAAGGCACCGAGGTCTGCACCTGGCTGAACTCCATCGGCGTCAACTGCATTCTGCTCAAGTACCGCGTGCCCAACACCGGGCCTTACCCCAAATCCGGCGAAGCCCTGCAGGACGCCCAGCGGGCCATGGGCCTGGTCCGCGAACACGCCGCCGCCTGGCACATCGACCCCAACCGCATCGGCATCATCGGCTTTTCAGCAGGAGGCTATATGGCCGCCGCCCTCAGCACTCACTACGAGAGGCGCCATTATCCCGCCGTCGATGCTGCCGACCGCCTGAGCTGCAAGCCGAACTTCGCCATGATCATCTATCCCGGCTGGATTGCGCTGGCCGAGAAGACCTTCGTCTTCAATCCCGGCATTCCCGTCACATCGGGCGTTCCGCCCACTTTCCTGGTGCAGGCGGAGGACGATCCGGTCCACGTGGAGAACGTCGTCGACTACTTCATGAAGCTCAAGCAGAACGGAGTCCCCGCCGAGCTGCACGTCTACACCAAAGGCGGACACGGCTACGGCCTGCGCCCGACAAAGCTGCCCATCACGCACTGGCCGAAACTGGCCACAACCTGGCTGCACACCATCGGTGTGCTGCCGCCGAACTGGAAGTAGCGCTGTTCTGAATCGCCGCGGCTGAGAGATGCCGGCTCAGCCGCGCCGACGGCTGCGCAGCCAGCGTGCCGTGCCCAGCACGAACAGCATCAGCCCGAACGGCAGGCTCATCAGCGCGACGATCAGCGCCAGCCAGCCCGGACTGGTATGCGCACCATCCGGCCCGATGCCGCCGAAGACCTTCTCCGCCAGCCCCGCCGCCAGCGCTCCGGAGCCCAGCGTACCCGCTCCCGCGCGCAGCAGCGACCGCGAGCGTTTCGCTTCCGGAAGCTTACCGGCCGGCTCTTCCGCCACCAGATGAACGGAGGCTTTCTCCATAGACCACCCTACCTACTTAAAAGCTCCGAACAGCATCATGCGCACCACCACGCCGGTGACCGAGACATAGAGCCACACCGGAAAGGTCCACCGCGCCAGCTTCCGGTGCTGCGGAATCCGCCCCGAAAGCGACAGGTAGAAGGTGATGAGCACCACCGGCAGCGCCAGCGTGGCCAGAATGATGTGGCTGATCAGCACCGGCAGATAGGCATAGTAATACACCGCGTCGTGTACCGGATACAGAATGTCTCCGTGCAGCGCGTGGTTGACCACGTAACACACCAGAAACAGCGAGCTGAAGGCAAAGGCCGTAAACATTGCCGCACGGTGCGCCGCAATCCGGTGATGGCGGATGAAGTAGTAGCCGACCACCAGCGCGATGCCGGCCATGCCGTTCAGCAGCGCAATCAGATTTGGCAGAAACAGATAGTGCCCGGCTGCGGCGGCCGGAGGCGTGTGCAGGTAGATCAGCCAGAAAAGAAACACGGTGGCCAGCGCGCTGACCCCGATAATTCCCGCGACCGGGACGGACATGGATCGCTTCGTGCTCGTTGCTGTTGTCACGCTGTTTCCCTGTCTCCGATTAAGCCGCCGGCTTGTGGGTCCGGCGATTGACAACCGCCCAGGAGATGGCGAAAATCGCTGCGCAGAATGCCGCGGTAACCGCCAGATTCGTACCCAGCGAGAACAGTGTAGGCTCCGCCGGAAACAGCGCGTTCCGCAGCGCATCCACGCCATAGCTCAGCGGATTCAGCTCCATCACCACGCGCAGCCAGCCCGAGGCCCGGTCCGCCGGGAAGAGCGAGCCGGAGAGCATCCACAGGGGCAGCAGGATCAGGTTCACGATGGCATGAAAGGCCTGCGGCGAATCCATCGGCCAGGCGATGGCAAATCCCAGCGCCGTCAGCTCAAAGCTGATGAGCGCGATCACGCCAATGCTGATGCCAACGGCGGCCATGCTGAGGTGATCGCCCACCAGCGGCGCGAACACCAGGAAGATGATTCCCTGGATCGCCGCCAGAATCGAGCCGCCCAGCACCTTGCCCAGCACAATCGACGAGCGCTTGACCGGCGCGGCCAGCACCGACAGCAGGA
>DAHVZZ010000459.1:0-5151 GCA_027323785.1 Acidobacterium sp.
CTGATCGATGGGACGGCCAAGGAAGCGGCTGCCGAGAACACGAAATCTGGCCACGGAATCCGTGGCGAAAAAGCGCACGGAAGGGGTAGCCGCGTCGGCCTGCGGATGGCCAATCGCGGTGGCCACCTGTTCGGCGGTGACCTCGGCCGAATCGATCACCCGCAGGGACTCGGGCACGAGGCTCTCGATCTGCCCGCGAAGCAGCGGGTAATGAGCGCAGCCCAGGACCAAAGTGTCGGGGTGCAGTTCGGCGGTGCGGGCCTGCTCCATTAGCTCGGAGACATAAATGCCGAGGACCTCACGGGTCACAGGATGGTCGATCCAGCCCTCCTCGACGAGCGGAACCAGCAGCGGACAGGCCTTTTCCAGCGTGCGCAGGCTGCGACCGCCACACGCCGCCGTGTATGCATGGCTCTCCACCGTGGCTGCCGTGGCGATGACGAGCACGTCGCGGCTGGACGAGCTGACGTCCGCGGCATTGGCCCCGGTTTCGACGACGCCCAGCACCGGAACCGGCACGGAGTCGCGGATGGCGTCCAGAGCCAGAGCGCTGGCGGTATTGCAGGCAATCACCAGGAATTCGGCCCCCTGAGCCACGAGGAACCGCGCGCTGGAGGTGGCATAGCGAGCTACTGTGGCGCGGGATTTGGCGCCATAGGGAAGGCGGGCGGTATCGCCGAGGTAGAGGTAATCGGCTCCCGGAATCCGTTCCATCAGGGCGCGGAGGACGGTCAGCCCGCCGACTCCGGAGTCGAAGACGCCAATCTTCATGGCTGGGTGGTCTCCTGGCCCGGGGTGGGCACGGGATTCGCCTGCGAGGCGAGATAGGTGCGGGTAAGATCGGCATGGCCGGCCAGAGTCGGCTGCGTGTGGCCGTCGACCAGGAATCGGACTTCGGCAATCGTGGGGATATTGGCGTGGAGAGTGGCCATAATGGCGAGCAGCGTCAGATTTTCCGGCTCTATGCCGGAGGGTTGAGCGGCCGATACGGCCCCGCTGAGGTTGACGACGGCGAGTTGTCCCGGGCTCGCGCTCTGGCCCGGAGCCGGAGGCAGTGGCAGGAAAAAGACGTCGTCGATGGGGTCTTCCACTTTCATGGGGTGGGTGGATCCGGAAGCGCCGAAAACCGCGAAGAGATTGTCGAGCAGGACCCGTGCCTGCGCGCTTTCGCCAGCCGGCAGCGCGATGGGTTCCGTGATGGCGGCGAGCGAATCCTTAAGATCGTTGGGCATATAAAGGGTGACGGTGGTGGGCGCCGCGCCGGTGTCCTCGGCAAGGGTCAGCGGAGGCGCCAGAGCCTCGGACTGGAAGCGGTCCTGGGCGCGATTGCGCAGCCGGATGAGGAAAACCGCCATGCCCACACAGATCAGGAAGAGGATAAAGAAGAGCAGCTTGTGCGCGCGAGTCATGGCCGGGTCCAGTCTCTGCGCCAGGATTGAATGGCGTCAGTCAACACCTGAACCACGGATTTCTGGTAGGCGGGGTCGGAAATGGCGTAGCCGCGAACTCCCGGCGCCGCCTCTTCGGGCGCAAGTTCCACCGCCACCGCGGGACAGGTGAGGTGATCCACTGGCTCAATGGCTGCCTGGCCCATCGTGGCGTGAATGCTGGTATGGCTGAAGGCCGTGTCGATCTCCGCTTCCATGCGTAGGCTGCGGGTAACCCAGGCGGACTGCGCGGTCTGCCACGGAAGGAACTCAGCGCTGCCGGTTGGGCTCAGAGACGAAGTGAAGAGGTGGACTCCGCTGCCGGTGGCGGTTGCGTGCAGGGTCAGGCAGGCGTCGGCTCGGGCATGATTGGCAATCTCGGCCCGCTGCAGATCCGGGATATCGACATCGCGGTCGCGGGTCATGACGACGGAAATTCCACGGGCCCGCAGCGCGGCAGCCAGGCGATGGGCAAGGCTGAGGGTGACGGTTTTCTCCAGCAGATCGCGCTCCAGGCGGGCTCCGGTGTTCGTGCCTCCGTGGGCGGGATCCAGAACGACGACATAGGGACGCGGCGTCGGCGGCTGGACGGGAGGCTGGCTCTGGTTCGGCGGCACAGGCACAGGCGGCGGCTGAGGGATGGGGTTCTGAGCGAGAGCGGTCACCGCGGCCAGCGCGGCCAGAACAGCGGGCCCGCATCGGACGGCACGCACAGCCCCGGAGACTGCCGGCCCGTATCGGGCGACCGCAACCCCACGGCTGGCTGCGCCGGGAACAGCGGGCTGGATCGCAGTTTTCTGGGCCCCGGATTCCAGGACTACAGCTTCCGGAAGGGAGTGTGGCGCGGTGCTGCAGCGCAATGCGCGAAAGGGATAGGCACGGGCCATGCGGTTTTCTTCCCGTTGATTCTAACGCAGTAAATCCGGACCGGCGGGCCGGGTGGACGGCGCGCTGGGGCGAGTTCGATTCCTTTTGTAATGCTGTGCGTCCGAACTTCGAGCCGCATCGAAGAAAATCAGGCCCAGCGGTACAGCAAGAAAGTCGCCGAGTCCCCGGGACATCCGATTTCGGAAAAGTAAACAGGTATTGCAGAAGGCTTCCAGTCGTGCCAGGATTTTTCCACAAGTGAGGTACGGCCATGGCTTCCCCCGTAGGGTGCGAACCAGCAGCCGGCGCTTCTCCCCCTTTCGGCCGGTTTCGGGTCCATACCTGGTTATTCCCGTTCCTGAGTTTGACAGCGGCGTGGCTGCTCCTGGTGCGTCCGGGGCTCGGCCAGCAGATCGATCCGCTGAACCAGATCCAAATCGAGAGCCATCCTCCGGCCATGTCGGCCCGAGCCGGCGCCACGCCA
Source organism: Acidobacterium sp. (assembly GCA_027323785.1). Taxonomy (GTDB): domain Bacteria; phylum Acidobacteriota; class Terriglobia; order Terriglobales; family Acidobacteriaceae; genus Palsa-343. The sequence continues at coordinate 2,779 of DAHVZZ010000459.1, forward strand.
ACACTGTCCACCGACGCTTCGCTGCCGGGCGCTGCCCACTTCAGCATCGATACCAACCTGGTACTGATACCGCTGACGGTCACTGATCCCATGGACCGTCTGGTGACCGGACTGGAAAAGCAGAACTTCCGGGTTTACGAAAATAATCACCCCCAGACGATTCGATCGTTCTCCTGCGACGACGCGCCGGTCTCAATCGGCATCATATTGGACCTGAGCGGGAGCATGGACGACAAGGTGATACGGGAGAAGGACGCAATCCTCCAGTTCATGAAGACATCGAATCCGCGGGACGAGTATTTTCTGATCGGTTTCAACGACCGGCCGGTGCTGCTGACCGATTTCACTTCGTCGATCAGCGACGTGGAGTCGCAGATCACCAACATCCAGCCGGGGCACCGCACCGCTCTGCTGGACGCCATCTATATGGGGCTACAGAAGATGAAGCAGGCGAAATACCAGCGGAAAGTGCTGCTGGTGGTCTCCGACGGAGGGGACAACAATAGCCGCTACACGGCCAACGAGGTGCGGAACGCCGTGCGGGAGTCCTATGTGCAGATTTTTGGCATGGGAATTTTCGACGCCACCGTCGCGACGATCGAGGAACAGAACGGGCCTCTGCTGTTGAACGAAATCGCCAAAGACTCCGGGGGACGCCTCTATCGGGTGGAAAATCTTTCGGAAATGAGCGACATCGCCTCGCGCATCAGCGAGGCGATCCGGACCGAGTATGTGCTCGGCTACAAGACCAACGACCTCAAGATGAACGGGAAGTGGCGTAAAGTGAGAGTCAAGCTGTTGCCACCGCCCGGCCTGCCAGACCTGACCGTACATGCACGATCCGGATACTATGCGCCATTGCAGTAGTCGAATTCTTTTGCTCGCATTTGTGACGATCCTCGCGCCGCTGGCCGTGCGCGCGCAGACGACGATCAAGCCCTCCGCTCCGGCGGCGCCCGCGGTCGAGCCTTCGCCGCAGCAGCCGGAGACACAGCCTCCGCTGGATGTGGATCGCGATCCCATCCTTTCGCCGGATGCCAAAGATAATCTGCCGGTGAGCCCCAATCAGCCGACGCCCGGGGTTGCGCTGCACCGGAAGAACGGGGTCTACACGCTTCGCCGGAATGTGGACGAAGTGGTGCTGAACTGCACCGTGGTCGATTCCAAAGGGCAGATCGTCAACGGGCTGACCAAAAACAACTTCAAGGTCTGGGAAGATAATGTCCCGCAGAAAATCATCGCCTTCCAGCATTCGGATTTGCCGGTCTCGATGGGGATTCTCATCGACAATTCCGGCTCGATGCGCGACAAGCGGTCGGCGGTGAACGAAGCCGCTCTGGACCTGGTGCGTGCCTCGAATCCGGACGATGAGGCGTTTGTGGTGAATTTTTCCGATGAGGCGTATCTGGACCAGGATTTTACCTCAAGCATTGCCCAGCTACAGCAGGGTCTCTCGCACATCTCGGCACGAGGCGGCACCGCGCTGTACGACGCCGTGGTGGCTTCGGCGGACCATCTGGCGAAACACGCGCATCACCCGAAGCAGGTGCTGCTGATCGTGACCGATGGAGAAGACAATGCCTCCTCCCTGGACCTGGAGCAGACGATCCGGCGAGTGCAGGACCTGCAGGGCCCGGAAATCTATTCGATCGGGCTGCTGTTCGGCAATGACGCCGGACGGGCGGAATCGCGGAGAGCCAGGAAGGCTCTGGAACTCCTCTCCGATGAGACGGGCGGCATCGCATTCTTCCCGCATTCGCTCGCGGGTGTGGACCAGATCGCAGCCGAAGTGGCTCGCGACATCCGCAACCAGTACACCATCGGCTACCACTCCACCAAACCGCCCCGGCTGGGCGGCTACCGGGTGGTGAAGGTCGAGGCCAGAGGGCCGCATCACCAGAAGCTCTTCGTGCGGACCAAGCCGGGCTATTATCCAAAGCCGTTCGGGACGGCCGCCGCCAAGCAGGATGTAGCGGAGAACCCGACGACCCACTAACGCCTGCCCCTCGCACCGGCCTGAGTGGGCTGCACCTGCGGCCCGCCCGGGCAAACACCGCTTCCGGACTGATAAACTGAAGAACCATAGCGTGATGCGGGCGCGCGGCATTTCTGCGCCCCAGGACGCACGATGGCGCTGTTGCGGCGGCGTCACTCCTCATCCGCAACCCAGTCAACCACGATCAAGGAAGCTCAGGCACAAACTCATGACAGACCGGAAACACGGATTCTCCACCCGCGCCATTCACGAAGGACAGGAACCGGAGCCACGCACAGGAGCGGTGAACGTACCGCTGTATCTCTCGTCCACGTTCCAGCTGGTTGGCATCGACAGGCACCGCGGCTGGGAGTATTCCCGGGTATCGAACCCGACAC
>DAHVZZ010000463.1:0-8166 GCA_027323785.1 Acidobacterium sp.
CGGACAATCCGCGCAGCGAGGCGCCGAAGGCCATCATGGCCGATGCTTTGCCGGGACTCCTCGCGACCGGAACCGATCATACGACTGAGCCCGACCGCGCGCGGGCGATCCGCATCGCCGTCGAGGCTGCCCGCCCCGGAGATATTGTCCTGATCGCCGGCAAGGGCCACGAAAAATATCAGGAACTGCGCGACGAAACCATCCCGTTCGACGATGTCAGCGTTGCGGAAGCTGCGATTCAGGAAAGCATGGGGATGCGGAAATGAAGCTGACGCTGGAACAGGCCGCCCGAGGCGCGGCCGCCGAGTTGCTGAATGGCGCAGGAGCCGGGTCGGCCACCGGCTACTCCATCGATTCCCGTACCCTGCAGCCCGGAGATTTGTTCTTTGCCATCCGTGGCGAGCGCTTCGACGGCCATGACTTTGTCGCCGCCGCTCTGGATCGTGGCGCATCTGCCGCGGTCGTCGCCCGTGACCGCTTCCTCTCGCTGCCTGCCAAAGTCCGCCAGCATCCTCTGCTCCTCGTCGATAACCCCCTGATCGCCCTGCAGCGCCTGGCCGCCGGTGTGCGTCGGCACTGGGGCCGGCGCGTCATCGGTATCACCGGCTCGGCGGGCAAAACCACGACCAAGGAGGCGGTGGCGGCTGTTCTGAGCGCGAAGTTCAGCGTCCTCAAGTCGCAGGGAAATCTCAATAATGGATTCGGCCTCCCGCTGCAGTTGCTGAAGCTTGAGCCGGAACACGAGATTGCCGTCATTGAAATGGGAATGTCCGCCGCCGGCGAGATCGCCGCGCTGTGCAAAATCGCCGCTCCCGACTGGGGCGTCGTGACCAACGTCGGCAATGCCCATGCCGAGAACTTTCCCGACGGCGTTGCCGGCATCGCCCGCGCCAAATATGAACTGGTCGCGGCGCTTCCGCGAAACGGCGTCGCCTTTCTCAACTGCGACGATCTCTACGTCTCCCAGTTCGGCCGCGACTTCGAGGGCCGGGCTGTGTACTACGGCCGCGGTCCCTGCGCCGATCCGCGCGCCGAAAAAATGGCCTCGCTCGGAGCCGATGGCATGGAGGTCCGCCTCCGCGCGGGCGACCGTACCTGCGACCTTCGTCTCCGCCTGCTCGGCGAGCACAATGTGGCCAATTCCATAGCCGCAGTCGCCGTCGGCCTCGAAGCTGGCGTCCCGCTGGAGGCCTGCTGTTCCGCGCTTGCCAACCTGGAGCCGGCGGACAAGCGCGGCCAGGTGCTCACCTTTCGCAATGCCACCCTCATCAACGACTCCTACAACTGCAATCCGGCTGCGCTGAAAGCCATGATTGCCGTGCTCCGGAGCATGCCCGCCGATCGCCGAATCCTTGTCGCCGGAGAAATGCTCGAACTGGGGCCGGAAACCGCCGCCCTCCACGCTGCCTGCGGAAAAGCTGCGGCCGAAGCCGGAATCGACCTCATCCTTGCCGTCCGGGGACAAGCTCGCCATATCGCTGACGCGGCCCAGACCGCCGGTGCCGAAGCCCTTTTCCTCGAAACGCCCGAAGCGGCCGGCCAGTGGCTCCGCGACCATCTTCTTCCCGGAGACGCCGTGCTGCTCAAGGCCTCGCGCGGCGTGCGCCTGGAGCGCGCCCTTGACGTGTTGCAGGCCCCCGAAAAAGATCGCGATTCCTCACAGCCTGGCACGGTAAGATAGCGGCAACCACCCGTCCACCGGAGGCCGTTTGCTCTACTGGCTGCTCTACAAAAAGCTCTTTCTCTATTTCAGTCCCTTCCGTATCTTCCGGTATCTGACTTTTCGGACGGCTTTCGCGTCGCTCACGGCCCTGCTGATCATGCTCGTCATCGGACCGTATGTCATTGAAAAACTGCGCGAATTCCAGATCGGTCAGTACATCCGCGAGGAGGGCCCCAAGGCCCACCAGAAGAAGGCCGGCACCCCCACCATGGGTGGAGTGCTCATCTGCATTGCCGTGCTGCTCCCCACGCTCCTCTGGGCCGACCTCTCCAACCCGTTCATCTGGGTGGTCATGTTCTCGGCCGCCGGTTTCGGCGCCATCGGCTTCGCGGACGATTACATCAAGGTCGTCCACCGCCGCAACCTTGGCCTCACCGCGCGGGCCAAGCTGCTCTACCAGTTCCTCGTGGCCGGCATCGTGGCGGTCGCCCTCGTGGCCATGGACCTGAGCGGCACCTATTCCACTCGCCTCGTCGTTCCATTCCTCAAATACCTGCGGCCGCGTCTCGCCATCCCGGCGCTCACGCACATCCCGCATCTCGCCATACTCGCCTTCCTGCCGTTCATCATCTTCGTCATGCTGACCATCGTCCTCACCAGCAACGCCGTCAACCTCACCGACGGGCTGGATGGACTCGCCATCGGCTGCACCATCATCGCCGCCGGGGCGCTCACCATGCTCACCTATGTGAGCGGACACGTCACCTTTGCCGACTACCTCGAGCTTCAGCGCATGCCCATGGTCAGCGAGGTCACCATCTTCTGCGGCTCCATGACCGGCGCCAGTATCGGATTCCTCTGGTACAACGCCCATCCCGCCGAAATTTTCATGGGCGATGTCGGCTCGCTCGCTCTCGGCGGCGCACTCGCGACCGTTGCCGTCATCATCAAACAGGAATTGCTGCTCCCCTTCATCGGCGGGGTTTTCTACCTGGAAGCCCTCTCCGTCATCCTGCAGGTAGGCAGCTACAAACTGCGCGGCGGCAAGCGGATATTCAAGATGGCCCCCCTGCACCATCACTTCGAACTGCTCGGCTGGTCAGAGTCCAAGGTGATCACCCGCTTCTGGATTGCGGCGCTGGTGTTTGCACTCTTTGCACTGACCACCCTGAAGCTGAGATAAAGAGAACAGCCGGCATGGGAAAATGAAGGCTGCCGGCACGCGAGAATTCATGGAAATCAAGGGCAAAAAAGTAGCGGTCGTGGGTCTGGGCAAATCCGGACTGGCGGCAGCGCTGTTTCTGCGCCGGCATGGCGCTCAGGTCACCGTCTCCGATGTCCGCAGCGCCGACCAGCTGGCAAAGGAAATTCCGGCGCTCATCGACGAAGGCATCGCTGTCGAAGCGGGCGGACACGGCCTGCTCACCTTCCGCCGCCAGGACCTCATCGTCGTCAGTCCCGGCGTCCCGGTGGATACCCCGGAGCTCGTTCAGGTGCGCACCTTCGGCCTTCCGGTCATCGGCGAGCTGGAACTCGCCGCCCATTTCCTGCGCGGCAATGTCCTCGCCATTACCGGATCGAACGGCAAAACCACCACCACCACACTCTGCGGAGAGATTCTCAAAAAAGGCAATCTGCCCGTCCAGGTGGGCGGCAACATCGGTGTTCCCGTCATTTCCCTCGTCGAAGCCTCGCGCGCCGACGGCTGGTCCGTTCTGGAGGTTTCCAGTTTCCAGCTGGAGACAACCATCGATTTTCACCCCCGCATTGCCGTCATTCTCAACGTCACCCCCGATCACCTGGACCGCCACGGCACCTTTGAAAACTACGCCGCCGCCAAGGAGCGCATCTTCGCCCGTCAGACAGCGGAGGACTTCCTGGTCCTGAATGCCGACGACGATGTGGCGCATCGCGCCGCGGCCCGCGCGCCTTCCCGCGTCTTCTGGTTCAGCCGGACGCGCGTCGTCCGCCAGGGCGCATTCATCCACGAGGGAACCATCCTCTTCCGCGCCTCCGAGCAGGCTGCGGCGGAGCCCATCATGAAAGTCGCCGAGATTTCCCTCAAGGGCGCACACAACCTCGAGAACGTCCTTGCCGCTGCCTGCGCGGCCCGGCTCGCCGGTGTCGAGACTGCCGCCATTCGCCAGGCGGTGCTGGATTTCCACGCCGTCGAGCATCGCCTGGAATTCGTGGCCACGATCAATGGCGTCGACTACTACAACGACTCCAAGGCGACCAACGTAGACGCCTCCATGAAGGCGCTGGCCGCGTTTCCGGGCGGCATTCATCTCATCCTCGGTGGCAAGGACAAAAATTCCGACTACCGGCAGATGCGTGCGCTCATCGCCGAGCGCGTGAAGGCCATCTACACCATCGGCGCAGCGGCGGACAAGATCCACACCCACCTGGAAGGCTCGGCTCCCATTGTGAGCGCCGGAACCCTCGACCAGGCGGTCTCTCTTGCCGCAACGGCAGCTCAGCCCGGCGACATCGTCCTGCTGGCGCCGGCCTGCTCCAGCTTCGATCAGTTTGAGAATTACGAGCATCGCGGACGAGTATTCAAGGAGGCGGTTCTCGCGCGCCGCGGACTGACGGCGTTCGTCTCTCCGTAGGCATAACGGTTCTGTATGGCGAAACGAGTCGGCGTCGACAAATGGCTGTATTTTGCCACCCTGGTCCTGGTGGTCATCGGGCTGGCGATGGTCTTCAGCGCCTCGGCCGTTCTCGCTGGCCAGGCCTTCGGCTCGCCTTACTACTTCCTTGCGCGCCAGACATTGTGGGCCACTCTGGGCCTCATTGCCATGACCGTGCTCATGAAGATCGACTATCGCAAATACAACCGGCCGGGCGTTGTCTTTCCCGTGGTCGGCATCACCATCCTCCTGCTGCTGGTCGCCTTCATGATGCGCGACTCCCACAACACCCACCGCTGGATTCGCATCGGGTCGGCATCATTCCAGCCCTCGGCCATTGCCCAGTTGTCCATCATCCTTTTCATGGCCTGGTTCCTGCAGAACCGCATGAGCGACATCGACAACTTCCGCCAGACCATCCTGCCCGCCGCGCTCCCCAGCCTCATCTTCATCGCCCTCATCCTCAAGGAACCTGACCTTGGCACGGCCATGGTCTGTGCCGCCGTTACTGCGCTCATCCTGTGGCTCGCGGGAATGGATGTCAAATATCTCCTCTACTCCGCCCTGTTGTCCACGCCTGTCCTGTACGTCATGCTCTTCCGCGTGCCCTGGCGGCGAGAACGTCTCCTCGCGTTTCTCAATCCCGAATCCGACCCGCTCGGCAAGGGCTATCACATCCTCCAGTCGCTCATCGCGGTCGGCTCCGGAGGCATTCGCGGCGTCGGCTACATGGATGGAGCCGCCAAGCTCTTTTACCTCCCGGAGCCACAGACCGACTACATATTCGCCACCGTGGCCCAGGAACTCGGGCTCATCGGCAGCATCTTTGTGGTCGGCCTCTTCGTCCTCATCGGCTGGCGAGGCATGCGCGCCGCCATTCTCTCCCGCGATCCCTTCGCCCGCTTTCTGGCCTTCGGCATCACGGTCACCATCCTCATCCAGGCGTTCTTCAATATCAGCGTTGTCCTGGCCCTGGTTCCCACCAAGGGCATCACTCTGCCCTTCATCTCCTATGGCGGCACCTCGCTCTTCTTCATGCTGGCGCTCACTGGAGTGTTGCTCAATATCACCCGGGAAATCGAGTAGCGGAGATGGAGCACACCGACCACGTCGTCGATCAGTTCACGCGCCAGGCCCGGCAGTTCGCCCAGTCCCCCACGGCCAAAAGCGAGGACATTCTGGAGCGCATCCTGCGGTTGGCTGCTCCTCATCCGTCCGACGAAGCTCTGGATGTAGCCTGCGGCCCCGGAACTCTGGCCTGCGCCCTGGCCCCCCATGTGCGGCACGCCACAGGCATCGAGCTCACCCCCGCCATGCTGGTCCAGGCGCGTCGGACGCAGCAGGAGCAGGGAATCGCCAACGTCTCCTGGCTCCGCGGCGACGTGACCGATCTCCCCTGGCCCGACGCCAGCTTCGACATCGTCACCTGCCGCTTCGCCTTCCATCACTTCCCTGAGCCGCTCACCGTCCTGCGCCAGATGCGCCGCGTCTGCCGCCCCGGCGGACGAGTCCTCGTGGCGGACAGCTGTCCCGCGAGTGGCAAGGCGGCCGCCTTCAACGCCATGGAGAAAATGCGGGACCCATCTCACACCCGGGCACTGCCCGAGCAGGACATGCGCGCCCTCTTCCGCGATGCCGGCCTCCCCGATCCACAGGTGGAGCGAACTCGGCTCGCCCTCTCGCTCGATGAGTTTCTCGGCCGCTCCTATCCGCGCGAAGGCGACGAGGCGCGCATCCGGCAGATGTTTGAGCGCGCCCTTCACGACGACTCCATGGACGTTCAGCCCAGACAGGAAGCCGGGCAAATCCTCTTCTCCGTCCCGGTCGCTGTTTTCGCCGCGCAGGTTCCGCATGGCGTCTGACTCCGGTCTCCGGGTCCTCATTGCCGGCGGTGGCACCGGCGGACATATCATCCCGGCTCTCGCCATCGCCGACGAGTTGAAAGCCAGCTACGGCGCGCAGTTGCTCTTTGTCGGCACCGCACGCGGCCTCGAATCGCGCCTCGTGCCCCAGGCTGGATATCCGCTGCAACTGATCCGCGCCGGTCAGCTCAACAACGTCTCGCTGGCCACCCGCCTGCGCACCCTCGCCGACTTACCCATGGGATTCCTTCAGTGCGTTCGCATGCTGCGCAGTTTCCGTCCCGCCGTCGTCATCGGCGTCGGCGGCTACGCGTCCGGCCCCATGATGGGCGCAGCCATCGCTCTGCGCATTCCCACCCTCGCCTTCGAGCCGAACGCCGTCCCCGGCATGACCAACCGCCTCGTCGGACGCCGTGTGAAAGCTGCCGCTGTCAACTTTGAGCCGGCCGCGAGGTATTTCCGCGGCGCACAGGTCACCGGCATTCCCGTCCGCGCCGGCTTCTTCCGTCTGCCGCCGCGTCCGCCGCAAGCGCCGCCCCATCTGCTGGTATTCGGCGGCAGCCAGGGAGCCCGCGTCCTCAACCGCATCCTGCCCGAAATCGCCGCGTCCCTGCTGCGCGCCGTCCCCGGACTCTCCATCCTGCATCAGGCCGGCGGGCGTCACGCGGAGACAACCCTCGCCGCCTACCAGGCCAGCGGAGCTTCGCCCGAACGCTGGCAGGTCGCCGCCTTCCTCGACGACATGCCCCGCCGCTTTGCCGCCGCCGACCTGGTGCTCGCCCGCAGCGGAGCCTCCACCGTCGCCGAATTAGCCGCCGCCGGCAAGCCTGCCGTGCTCATTCCGTTTCCCCAGGCGGCGGACGACCACCAGCGCCACAACGCCGCAGCCATGGCCGAAGCCGGAGCCGCGCAGATGATCGTTGAATCGGATCTCACGGCGGACCTGCTGCTGCAAACCCTGATCGCCCTGCTCACGCAGCCGCAACACCTAAAAAGCATGTCCGACGCAGCCCGTCCGCTGGCACATCCCGATGCCGCTCAGCGCATCGCGGAGATGGCCGTCTCCATCGCTCGCCGCAAAAGCTGATTCAGCTCTGGTCTTTCAGGGTCAGTGTGATCCTGCGCGTGTCCCCGCCCGTCGTGCGCATCTCGATCTCGCCCTGGCTGCGCTTCACCACGCTCGGAAACTTCTCGCCCCACTCCACCAGCACAATGCTGTCCGGCGACGACAGCTCATCCAGCCCCAGCGAATCCAGCTGCCGCTCGTTCTGAATGCGGTAAAGGTCCAGATGGTACAGCATCACCGGCTCCCGCCGCCCATCGGTCGATCGCGTGCCTTCGTACTCGTGGATCAGCGTGAATGTCGGGCTGGTGACCTCGTCCGGCTCCGCCGCATCCAGAGCCTCGGCGATCCCCTTCACCAGAGTCGTCTTGCCAGCTCCCAGGTCGCCCCGCAGGATCAAAAACTTCGGCGGCCTCAGCAGTTCGGCGATCCGATGCCCCGCGGCAATCGTCTCCGCGGCGCTGTGCGTCTCAAACCGGTACTCCTTCACGTCCGCCACCTGAATCATTCCGAGTTCGCCGCCGAGGATGGAATTCCCTCCATCCAAACATAGCCCCCTTCGTCCAGCGGACGGAAGTGGAAAGCGCGAAAAAGATGTCCAACCGTGTCCGTCGCCAGCAGCGTGTGCTCGTCCTGCTCGCGCACGGCAAAGTCCGCCGCCAGCCCATGCAGATAAACAGCCGCTTCCACCGCCTCCGCCGCCCGGTCCGGATGCTGCGCCAGGATCGCCGCCACAATGCCCGTCAGAATATCTCCGCTCCCGCCTTTGGCCATCCCCGGATTTCCCGTCGTATTCACGGCAATCCTCCCATCCGGATGCGCAATCAGCGTCCGCCAGCCCTTCAGCACCAGCGTCACCTGATGCTTCGTGGCAAACTCCCGCGCCAGCGCCTCGCGGTTCGCCTGCACCTCTTTTGTGCCGATGCCCGCCAGCCTTCCCATCTC
>DAHVZZ010000466.1:0-3295 GCA_027323785.1 Acidobacterium sp.
CATCCTCATGGATATCGGTGGTTTCCGCGACATGCACCGCCACCGCCGCTGCGTGCAGATTCTGCAGAGCTTTACCTCTCTGCATGGATACGCTCTGCCCGAGGGCATTGCCGAAGCCGGAGTCCAGCCGCTCTTCCAGCAGGCCATTCAGTCGGCCCATGACGCTTTCGCCGCGCTCACGGCCAGTCCCGCGCCCGAGGCGCCGGAATCCGCCCGTTACATCCTCCCGCTGGCCACCCGCAATCGCGCTCTGTTCAAAATGGATTTCGCCGAAGCCCTCTACATCTCCGAACTGCGGTCCGCCCCGCAGGGGCATTTTTCCTACCGCCGCGTCGCCTGGGAAATGTACAAGGCCGTCGAGCGCACACACCCATCGCTGGCGGCTTATTTCCGCGTTACCGACGCGGATGCGCCGGTGGATCTGTTGAAGAGATAGAGAAGTTCCAGTCGCAGCCCGCGCAACTCAGCGATAGAGCCCGGCGTTGGTCACGTTGGTCTTTCGCTGCTCTGCGCGCAACTTGGCGACGATCTCCCGTTCCCGCTTTCCATCCGCCGGCTGATGCAGCCGGTAGTAGATCAGGGACAGCTGCACGTGTGGGTTGATCCATGTGGGAGCTGCCTTCTCCAGGGCTTCCAGTCTCGTCGCCGCTGCGTGCAGATGGCCTGAGGTGCTCTCCCACATCGCCAGTTCATACTGCGCCATCCGCGATTTCGGCTTCAGCGCCAGAGCCTTGTCCAGATACGTCTTCGCTTCCGGCATTTGCCGATTCTTGTACAGAATCGACCCCAGATAGAGATTCGCCTCGTAGTCGTTGGGATCCTGCTGCAGCGCCTCGCGAAACGCTGGCTCTGCGCCCTTCGCGTCGTCGTCCTTGTCGTGTGCGATCCCGTCCATCGTGCAAAGCTTCGGAATGTGCGAGTTGATCTTCATCGCGTTATCGAAGTCGCTTCGCGCCTCATTGAACTGCTCCATGTTGAGTTCTACCGTTCCCGCAAACATCCACGACTCGGCGCTGTTGCTCATCGCTGCCGATTTCTCCAGCAGCGCGGCCCCCTGCTTCAGCTCGTTGGCCCAGACAAGAGATTCGCCCAGAACATAATCGAAATCCGAATTTCCCGCGTTCGCCGCCGCCATCGGCTGCAGCATCGCCACCGCCTCCGGGGCCTCTCCGGTTCGAGCTTCCGCATTCCCCAGCAGAATCGCTACGCGGACATCGGTGGGGTTGATCTGGTGCGCGGCCGAAAACTGTGCCCGTGCCGCTTTCAAATTGTTCTCGCTCAGATACGCAAGCCCAAGATCCAGATGGATCGATTCAATATTCGGAGACAGCTTCAGCGCCGCTTCGTACTCTGTGATCGCTTCCGGCAGTTGCCCGTTGCGCGCCAGCGCCGCTCCAAGATTGACCAGCGCGGCAAGATTCTTCGGTTGCGCGGCCAGCACCGCTCGGTAATCCCGGATTGCCGCCGGCAGCTCGCCTCGCTGCTGCTCGGTTATCGCTCGCCCCAGCAATTGACTCGGCGGGGTGTACTGGGCCCGCGCCAGCACCGGAAACAACATGACCAAAGTAAGAAGGATGGCCCGCATAGCTCTCCAGAATAGCCTGGAATCGCCCCGCGAGTTGGGCCATAATGATGACAATTGTCAGGTGCGTCTATGAAATTCAGGGCCCTCCTCTCCACCTTTTCCGCCTCCCTTCTCGTCGCCGGATCGCTTCCTCTCCTTGCACAAAATCCCACCGTCACTCGCCCCGATTCCCTTCAGGACGGAGGGTACGGCTGGTTTATGGCCAATTCCAGCTCCAGCGTGATCAGCGGAGGGGTCATCTCCGGCAAAGTCGTCATTCAGGGCACCCCACTCCTCTGGCAGCCCCTCACGGTCACCATCACCTGCGCCAATGGCAGAATTGCCGGTACCGTTCGCACGAATGCGACAGGCGACTTCTCCATCACCAAGGTGAACGAGCCGAAAATCTATAGCATGGGCGGCAACCTGACCCAGCAGATTGCGCAGCATTACGAGGACTGTTCGCTCACCGCGCCTCTTGCCGGATATCACGCCACCTCGGTCGTCCTCATGGAAAAGTATCTGCGCGATACTTCCTACCTTCCCAACATCGTCCTGACCGCAGACGAGCAGGCGCCGGGCAGCTATTTCAGCAGCACCACGAATTCCGCATCGCCCGCCGCCCTCCGATATTTTCAGAAAGCCCATGACGCGTTTCTGCATCGCAATCCAGCATCCGCGAAGGGTTTGCTGGAAAAAGCGGTCAGGAAAGATCCGCAATTCGCCGAAGCCTGGTATCTGCTGGGCCGCCTGCAGATCGGCGACAGCATTCCCACGGCCGAGGCTTCCTTCAAAAAGGCGCACCAGATCGATCCGCGGTTTTTGCCCCCCTGCACCTGGCTGGCCGCCATCTATTACGAACAGCACAATTGGCCGGAAACCGCCAAATGGGCTGCTGCGGCGCTCAAGCTCTATCCCGCCGGCACTGCGCGCATCTGGTACTACAGCGCTCAGGCCGACTTCCACATGGGCCGGAACGAAGCCGCTCGCTCCGCGGCCCAAAAAGCAATGGCCATGGACCCCGAGCACGACGCCGCTCCCAATGCGGAACCGCTGCTGGCCCTTACTCTCGCCGACAAAGGCGATTATGCCGGCGCAATCCAGCATCTCCGCAACAGCCTTGTCTATATTCAGGAAAAGGCCGGCGCTGACCTGATCAAGCGGCAGATCGCTTACATGCAGCAGCAGCAGGCGGTCAGGGGCAAATAATTTCGCTGGCCCGGCAATCTGAGCAATTCATGTTTGCCGGGCCAACCACTTTTCCATATTTTCGAAAAAAGTGATCCTTTTCCCTCCCTGATAATCTAATTACCGTCCATTGAATCCCAAATCCCCGCCCCAGCGGCTTTCCCAGTCTCTCCCGCTCGTTCCTCTCCTGCGAGCGCGAAGCTGAACCCTTTGCGCGGCGGGAACATCGAGACGCGGAAGGCTCTTTGGCGGAACTCACCTACGACGAGGCGAACTGGACCCCGCGCCATAATCCCTGGCTCGTGGCGCTCACCGTCACCTTGGCCACCTTCATGGAGGTCCTCGATACCTCCATCGCCAATGTTGCCTTGCCTCACATGGCCGGCACCCTCGGCGCCAGCTACGACGAGGCCACCTGGGTCCTCACCAGCTATCTGGTTTCCAGCGCCGTCATTCTGCCCATCTCCGGCTGGCTGATGCAGAGGATGGGCCGCAAGCGCTTTTACATGACCTGCGTCGCCCTCTTCACCATCTGTTCCATGC
>DAHVZZ010000477.1:0-1859 GCA_027323785.1 Acidobacterium sp.
GAGATGGCCGAGAGGCTGAAGGCGGCGGTTTGCTAAACCGTTATAGGGTTGTAAAGCTCTATCGAGGGTTCGAATCCCTCTCTCTCCGCCAGTTTCCTTTCAGAATTTTCTCCTTTCCTCCCTGACGCACCCTCCCGATCGGCCGTCTGCCCGCTCCCAATTCAACCCTCTTCTCGGAAAGCGGCAAATCTTTCCTCCCGCATGCATCGCTCTCCCAGCCACTTGAACTCTCCCGCACCCTGGAACTAGCATCCAGATACATATGAAAAACACACGCCACCTGGCAACTTCCTGTGCGGCGGTGCTGGCCCTCGTGTTCGGCACCCTGTTTGTGTCGGGCGCGGCCCATGCCCAGTCCGTCAGTCAATCCGCTAACGCCGGCCCCTACTCGGTCACGCTGAAGGTTCTGCCCGCTGAAACCTTTGCCGGCTCCGGCTCGGCCATGGTTCGCGATGGCGGTGCCATGTCCAATGATGTGCACGGCTCCATGCACCCCAACCACCACATCGTCGTCTTCGTGAAGAAGAACGGCGCTCCCGTTGAAAATGCTCACGTCGCCATCTCCTGGCGCCTCAACGCCATGGGCCCCTGGCACAAGGTCTCCGTCGTCCGCATGTACGTCCGCGGCAAAGGTCCCCAAACCACCCACTACGGCAACAATGAACACCTTCCTCCGGGCCATTACGCCGTTCGCGTCACCGTCAACAACAGCCAGCCGGCGCTCTTCCATTTCTCGCTGACGCACTGATTGCGGTCATGCTCCCGCGCCTGCTGGAACGCGGGAGCATCTCCCCGGAAATTGTCCCTCCACCCGGCGGGTCAGGACCGCTCCCCGCCTTCCGCGCAAATTCTCCGCTCCCCCCGGACTCCCGGAATCGTCCCTTCCATCGTGGCATCCTAAAAGAAGATTGATGTCCCCGGATCGAGATCATCCCCATCGCCGTTCCTTCGAGCGCACCCTTGCCAGCGCTCGCCAGACCATGGTCCTCAGCGAGATCGCCCGCCTCGCCGTCGACAGCTTCAACCACTCCCGCGTGCGCTTCCTGCTTACCGCCCTCGGCATGGTCGTCGGAACTGCCTCCATCATTCTCGTCGTCTTCGTCTCTGACACCGGTCGCCAGTTCATCCTCAACGAGATCCAGGGCATCGGCTCCAACATCGTCGAGCTCGAATACTCCGGCGGCGGCGCCGGCTACATCAAAAACAATCAGACCGACTTCCTCACCTTCCGCGACGAGCGCGCCATCGACGCCGAGGTCCCCGCCATTGCCGCCTCTTCGGTCATCCTCGCCATGCCCCAGGCCATCAGCCTCGGCAATGGCATGACCAAAAATGTCCTCGTCCTCGGCGTCGAGCCTCAATACCGCCTGGTCCGCAATCTGGTCCTGCTCGGCGGCCGCTTCTTCGACTCCGAAGACGAAAGCACCCATGCCCAGGTCGCCGACGTCACCGTCCCCTTCGCCAAAGCCCTCTATGGCAGCCCCGGCGCCGCCATCGGACGCACCTTCCAGGTGGCCGGCCTCCCCTTCACCATCATCGGCACATTTAAGGAGCAGGTGGATACCTTTGGCGAGTCGGAAATCGCCAGTCAAACCGCCCTCATCCCCTACTCGGTTGGCCGCTATTTCACTGGAACGGACGACGTCAAGGAAATCTACTTCACCATCCGCGACTCCAACGATGTCGTCGCCGCCGCTAAGCAGATTCAGGCTGCTGCCCACGCCCGTCACCAGCCCAATTCCGTCTATACCGCCACCACCATGACGGCTCTTATCACCACCGCTAAGAAAGTCTCCTGGTACCTCTCGCTCATGCTCCTGCTCATCTCCGCCGTCACCCTCGCCGTCGGCGGCGTCGGC
>DAHVZZ010000526.1:0-3188 GCA_027323785.1 Acidobacterium sp.
CGGCGCCGCCACATACAACCGCACCGGCACCGAAATCAGCCCAAACGAGATGTAGCCCTTCCATACCGTCGAAGCCATAACCCAAATGGGATGAGCCCCGCACCGCGAAAGGCAGCCAGACAACTCAATCTGGTCGCGAAGTCCGGTCCTGAAGCCCGTTCCCTCCTCCGCGCCCTCAATTATGTCACTCTTCGGATCAGCAGCAGCGTCTGGTCGTCCGCCTGCCGTCCAAATCTCCCCACATCCGCCAGTATCGACTCCGCAATCGCCTCCAGCGGCCGGCCCGGATCGCGCATCATTCCCGCCTCCAGGCGCTCGATCCCGTATTCCTGCTCCGCCTGGTCGCACACCTCCAGAATCCCGTCCGTCGCCACCGCCAGCACGTCCCCCGGCGCCACCTCCATCCGGTCGCCCCGGAACCGCGCCACCGGCAGCAGCCCCAGCGGAAACTGCTCCTCCTCCAGCCGCCGCGGAACCGCCGCGCTCCAGTGCAGAATCGGCGGGCTCGCCGCCATCGAATACCACACGCTCCCGTCCTCGTTCAGCCGGAACGCCGTGAACGTCGCGTACATCTGCGGCTCCTTCACCGCCGGCAGCACCCGATTCAGCCGGTCCAGCAGC
The DNA here is from genome assembly GCA_027323785.1 of Acidobacterium sp. Taxonomy (GTDB): domain Bacteria; phylum Acidobacteriota; class Terriglobia; order Terriglobales; family Acidobacteriaceae; genus Palsa-343. The sequence continues at coordinate 622 of DAHVZZ010000526.1, forward strand.
TTCGGGAGCGTCACGCTGCTCTCCAGCCCATCCCGCTCCAGCAAAACCGTCCGCGCCGCCGTCTTCAGCATCCCCATCAGGATCCCCGCTGACAGCCCATGCCCGGCGATGTCCGCCACATACGCCACCGTATCCCCATCCTCCAGCCGCAGCGCATCCACCAGGTCTCCGCCCACCTTTTCGCTCGGACGCGAAACCCCGTACACCTCCCACCGCGCCGTCCGCAGCGTCACCGGCGGCACCAGCGTCTTCTGGATCCCATGCGCCAGTTGCAGCTCATTGCGAATCTTCGCCGTCTCCACGCCTTCCACGCGGAAGAACCACACGAAAAAGAAATAGGAGACGATCACCGCCACCAGAATGCCCGATGCCGCCACCCGCATCCCCACATTCGGCGTCACCGGTTGCAGATGGAATGCCGCCTGCATCCAGTTCACCAAATGTCCCGTGACAGGACCCAGAAGAAACTGGGCCGGGATCAGGACGCCCAGCACCCACCGCGAAAAACGCGCGATGACCAGCACCCAGACCAAAGCGTTCAGCCCGGACATGAACGCCACCACACCCATCACCGCGATCGGCGCCGTCGCCCCGTTGACCAGATCCTCGAAATACCCGATCACAGAGAAAAGAAAGAATACGGCCGTCAGAAACACCCACAGCCGGCTCCACGGAACATCGCGGAAATAGTGCCACTTCTCCGCGCCCCGCCGGTACCACGGCTTTTCAGCCCCATATTTCGCCACTTGAGCCATGCGCAGCCACCATATCATCCCGCGCCCGGCAGCCCGCAGCAAATCCGGGTGCCCCGTCTCTCGAAGAGAGGCGGGAAAGCGCTACCCGCCTCACCTTGCCGCCTGCTGCTTCTTCACTTGGCCCGCGGATGCGTCCGGTCGTACACCGCTTCCACCTGCCCCACCGTCAGCTGCGTGTACCGCTGCGTCGTCGAAAGCCGCTCGTGCCCCAGCAGCTCCTGAATCGCCCGCAGATCAGCGCCCTCCTCCAGCATGTGCGTGCCAAACGCATGACGCAGCGTATGCGGATGCACCTCCGCCGGAAGCCCGTGCGCCAGCGCAATCCGCTTCACAATCCGCCCCACGCTCCTGGTCGTCAGCCGCCCGCTCCCGCGCAGCCGCACATTCAGCAGCAGCGCCTCACACGCCTTCCCCGCTCCCGCCAGCTTCTTCTCCCGCTCCGGCAAATACGCCCGCAGAGCCTCCGCCGCCGCATCCCCCAGTGGAACATACCGCTGCTTTTTCCCCTTGCCGCGCACCAGAATCGCGTCGTTCGCCCAGTGAATATCCTTCAGGTCGATCCCCACCAGCTCCGCGTTCCGAATCCCGCACCCATACAGCAGCTCAAAGATCGCCCGATCCCGCTCCGGCCACGCCGCGCCCTCATCGTCCGCGCTCTCCACCACGCGGTTCATCTCTTCAATCGTCGGCACCCGCGGCAAATGCTTCGGCAGCTTCGGAGTCGCCACCAGCGCCGCCGGGCTCTGCTCCACCAGACCCTGCCGCGCCAGCCACTTAAACCACGACCGGATCGCCGCCAGCGCCCGCGCCACGCTCGCCTTCCCCAGCCCGCGCCCGTACAGCTCTGTCAGATACGCTCGGATATCCTGGTGCCCAATCGCCGCAGGCTGCGCCTCCGCGCCCAGCCGCTTTCCCACAAACTCCGCAAACCCCTGCAGCTCCCGCGCGTACGCCCGCACCGTATGCGCGCTCGCATTCCGCTCATGCGCCAGAGCCGCTACGAACGCCTCCACCAGCCGCGCCACCTCGGGTTTGCCCTGCTCAACCATCCCCTATCTCACCACCCGCATCGCTGACTCGCCAACCGCCTTTCGCCAACCGCCTTTCGCCAACCGTCTCTCGCTAACCGCCTCTCGCTAACCGCCTCTCGCTAACCGCTTTTCGCCAACCGCTTTTCGCTAACCGTCTCTCGCTAACCGCTTCCCCCTCGGATGATGCTCCCGATGCACCTCCTTCAGCCTTCCCAGCGCCAGATGCGTGTACACCTGCGTCGTCGCAATGTCCGCGTGACCCAGCAGCGTCTGCACCGTCCTCAAATCCGCTCCCCGCTCCACCATATGCGTCGCACAGCTGTGCCGCAGCATATGCGGACTCGCCTGCCCGTCATTCTGCTTCACCAGATGCCACACCCACTCGCGCCCCAGCGCCTCGCCGCGCACTCCCAGAAACAGACCGTCCGTCTGCCTGCCGGTCCTCTTGCCGCTTCGCCCGCTCGTCGCCTTCTTTTCCAGCGCCGGCCTGCCCTGCCGCAGATACGCCTCCAGCGCCTCCACCGCCGCCCGGCCCAGCGGCACAATCCGCTCCTTGTCGCCCTTGCCGCGCACCAGCGCCCGCCCGGCCTCGAGCGAAAGATCCGCCACATTCAGCCCCGTCAGTTCGGATACCCGCAGCCCCGCCGCGTACAGCAGCTCCAGAATCGCCCGGTCCCGCAGCGCAACCGCGTCCGCCTGCGGAGCCTCCGCCGCTGTGTCCACCCGCTCCAGCATCTCTGAAACTTCGCTCGCCGCCAGCGACTTCGGCAGCACCTTCCAC
>DAHVZZ010000527.1:0-5270 GCA_027323785.1 Acidobacterium sp.
GAGATGCTTGATCAACGTCAACTCGGTTCCGGGATGTAATTGCCTGAAGTGTACCTCATCCATAAAAGACCGAATGAGAAAGATACCGCGGCCGGAGCCGCGAAGCAGATTCTCGGGAGCCAGCGGATCGGGCAGGGTCGCCGGATCCAGGCCCTTTCCTTCGTCGCAGATGCGGATCACCAGCGATTTGCCGTTGTTCTCAAAGGAGGCGGTCATGCGCTTGTCCGGATCGTAAGCGTTGCCGTGGAGCACAGCATTCACCGCCGCCTCCCGCACAGCCATGGAAATCCGGAAAATCTCGTCCTCTTCCACCCCGGCCTTACGGGCCATCTGTTCGGCAGCCTGTTCGATCTTGTTCACGCTGTCCAGCGAGGAATCCAGAGTATAAGTCACGCGGCTTGCCTGCTGTCCTGTCAAATGCCTTTCCTCACTTCGCGGATCGAGCGCTCCGTGGCCGTAATTCGCCCGTAGTGCGAAGTTTGCTTGCTGGAGCAGCAGATGTCAAGCCGGAAACGGCAATCCCGAAGAAGCCCGCCGGAAACCGCGGCCGTTCCTGGCCGCCCCGCCTGCGCGCTCCCCGGTGCAGCGACAGCTCCGCCCGCCGGCCCGCACCCGGTAAGATGGAGAAGAGCCGATCCATGTCTGGCGCCGAATCCAACCCACGCGACAACCAGGCCCACGACCGCCCGGCCGAGCCGAAGAAGCGGCGGAAACCCGCGCCCGCCCACCACGACGACGAAATCGCCGGTAAGGCATATGACAGCCGCCTCATGCGCCGTCTCGTCCGCTATCTCTTCCCCTACAAATGGGCGGTCATCACTTCAACCGTCGCCATCATCCTCAAGGCCGGAGCCGATATCCTCGGCCCCTACCTCACGATGGTCGCGGTGGACCTCTACCTGACTCCGGCCGTGCAGAAGACGCCTCATGCGGCAGCCGCGGCAGCCGCCAAGGGCGTCTCCGAACATCCCCTGATCGCTGGCCTGCTGAGCCCCTATGCCCAGGGCGGCGCATGGAGGGGCATCACCGAAATTGCTTCCATCTGGCTGGGCGCGCTCCTCTTCAGCTATGTTCTGGAGGCTCTTCAGACCTGGCTGATGCAGTGGACCGGCCAGAAGGTCATGTTCGACCTCCGCAGCCAAATCTTCCGCCACCTCCAGCAGATGCACGTCGGCTTCTTCGACCGCAACCCGGTCGGGCGTCTCGTCACCCGCCTCACCAGCGACGTTGACGCGCTCAACGATATGTTCACCTCCGGCGTCCTCGCCATCTTCGAGGACGTCTTCGTTCTTGCCGGCATCGTCTACGTCATGCTGCGCATGCAGTGGTGGCTGGCTCTGCTCGCGTTTTCGGTCCTGCCGCTCATCCTCCTCGTCACCACCATCTTCCGCAAATACGTCCGCGAGTCCTATCGCCGCGTGCGCACCGCCATCGCCCGCATCAACGCGTTTACCCAGGAATACATCACCGGCATGTCGCTGGTGCAGCTCTTTAACCGCCAGAAGCGCGCCTACCGCGAGTTCTCCGCTATCAACCGCACTCACATGGAGGCGTACAAGGACAACATCATGGCCTACGCTCTCTATTACCCAGCAGTCGAGCTGCTCAGCTCCACTGCCATCGCCCTCATCATCTGGCAGGGCGGCGGAGGCGTGCTCCGGCAGGCGGTCTCCGTCGGGGTTCTGGTCGGCTTCGTCCAGTATGCGCAGCGCTTCTTCCGCCCCATTCAGGACCTGAGCGAGAAATACAACATCCTTCAGGCGGCCATGGCCGCAGCCGAGCGCGTCTTCCGCCTGCTCGACACCGCTCCGGAAATCGTCTCTCCCTCGCACCCCCGGTCAGGCGACGGCTCCGGCCGCATCGAATTCCGCAACGTCTGGTTTACCTACCAGCATCTCGATCCCGAGACCGCGGCTGAAGTCGCTCAGGCCGGCCCGGAAGATCTGGCCAGGATGACCAGCATCGAGTGGATCATGCGCGGCGTCTCCTTCGTCATCGAGCCTGGCCGCACCGCCGCCATCGTTGGCCATACCGGGGCAGGGAAGACCACCATCACCAGCCTCATGATGCGTTTCTACGACGTCCAGCACGGTCAGGTGCTGGTCGATGGCGTGGATGTCCGCGAGCAGGAGCTGACTGCCCTCCGGCAGCGCTTTGGCGTCGTGCTGCAGGATCCCTTTCTCTTCAGCGGCACCGTCGCCGACAACATCCGCCTTGGCACCGAGCGCATCACGGACGACGAGATGCGGCAGGCCGCCGAGCAGGTCAACGTGGACGACTTCATCCAGACTCTGCCGGGCGCTTACTTCGAACCGCTCCGCGAGCGCGGCGCCGGCCTCTCCACCGGCCAGAAGCAGCTCATCAACTTCGCCCGCGCCCTCGCCCACCGCCCTGGCATTCTGATCCTTGACGAGGCCACCTCCAGCGTCGATACCGACACCGAATTTCGCGTGCGCGCCGCTCTGGAGAACATGGTCGTCGGCCGCACTTCTGTGGTCATCGCTCATCGGCTTTCCACCGTCCAGCGCGCGGATGTCATCCTGGTGATGCACCGCGGCCAGCTCCGCGAGTTCGGCTCCCACCAGGAGCTGCTGGCGCTCCACGGAATCTACTGGAAGCTCTACCAGCTGCAATATAAGGACCAGGAAGTAGGCGAGCCCGGCGGCGGCCTCACGCCCACCCTGGCCATGGGGAACGACTAACGTGAACGGGCCAAAGATTTTCCTCTCCGCCGGCGAGGCCAGCGGCGAACACTACGGAACCCTCCTGATCGCGGCCCTCCGGCGTCTGGAACCCGGTGCGGACTTTTTCGGCCTCGGCGGCCGGCGCATGGCGGCGCTCGGCTTGCGGCCCATCGTCCGCGCCGAGGACGTCGCCGTTATGGGTATCACGGAGGTGGTGCGCCACCTGCCGCGCATCTACGGCGAGTACCGCCGCCTGCGTGCCTCCATCGCCCAGGAAAAGCCCGATGTCGCCGTCCTCATCGATTTTCCCGACGTCAATCTTTCTCTGGCAAAGCACCTGCGCCGCCAGGGCGTGCCGGTGGTTTACTTCGTCAGCCCCCAGCTCTGGGCCTGGAAGAAGTACCGCATCCGCAGCGTGCAGCGCTATGTGGACCGGATGCTGGTCATCTTCCCTTTCGAGGAGCGCTTTTACCACGACCACGGTGTCCATGCCGAATTTGTCGGCCATCCCCTGGCCGAGCTGGATCTCCCGGGGATCAGCCGCGAGGACTTCGCCCGCCAGTCCGGCGTGGATCCTTCCCGAACCTGGGTCGGGCTACTGCCCGGCAGCCGCGGCAAGGAGATTCGCCTGAATCTGCCGGAAATGGTCCGCAGCGCCGCTCGGCTGGGCAGCGAATTCGAGTTCCTGCTGCCTCTGGCCCCCACGCTCACCCCGCCCCAGCGCGACCATATCCGTCAGGAGCTGGCCCACGCCATCGCGGCTCACCCGGAGACTCCCCGGATCACGCTGGTGGACGACGCCCGGGCCGTCCTGCACCATTCCCGGGCCAGTATGGTGGCCAGCGGCACAGCCACTGTGGAAGCCGCCCTGATCGGCAACCCCTTTATCGTGGTATATCGTATCTCACCGCTGAGCTATGCTGTGGCGAAGCGGGTTGTGGACGTGCCTCATGTGGCTATGGTCAACCTGATTGCCGGAAAACGCATTGTGCCGGAGCTGATTCAGGGTGACTTTACAGCCGAAGCCGCCGTCTCACAACTCAGGCCGTTGCTGTATAACGATGACGCGCGGCTCCAGATGCGGACTGCCCTGCGCAGGGTCGGTGCGATGCTGCGCGGGGAGGAGAGCGCCATCGGCCGGGCGGCCCAGGTAACCAGGCAGATGATGAGGGCAAATTCCACGATTCAGGAAAGACCGAGCACCGTCTCATGAACATCAGAAAGATCCCAACCCCACGTTGGCGCCGCCGTCCCGCTCTCCCTGCCGGCGTCCTGGCTGCCCTGCTCGCAAGTGTCCTGCTGTCCGGAGCTCCTGCCACCGCACAAAGCGTCAGCCCCAGGCCCATTCTCAACGTGACGGCCTACACGATCGACGCCACCATCCACCCCAAAGCTCACACTCTGGACGCGACGGCGAAGGTGACCTTTACCCCCAACGTGGATACGCCGAATGCTGTTTTCGATCTGCATGGGGCTCTCCAGGTCGATAAGGTGACCGATTCCAGCGGTAACAACCTCAACGGCACCCGCGGACCCAGCGCCACGCTGGTGGTCACCCCCGCCCAGCCGCTCACCGCCGGTCAGACCCAGACCTGGACCTTCCACTACAGCGGCAAGCTCCTGAACGGCGACGGCGGCCCCGTAAGCGGTCTCCAGCTGGCTTACGTCGGCTCTCCCATCACCTACCTGCTCTACGCCGCCGAATGGTTCCCCATGGTCGGTTACACCACCGACCGCTTCACGGCCAAAATCCACCTCACCGCGCCCGCCGGATATACCGTGATCGGCAGCGGCAGCACCGGCCCGGCCAAAACCACTGCCAGCGGCGAAAAGGTATGGGATTTCGACTGGAATAAGCCTGGCTTCCCTGGCACCATCATCGCCGGTCAGTTCCAGCCGGCGGTCTCCGTCGAGGGCGCCAATAACATCAAAATCTATACCACCGCGACACTGAAGAAGGCCGCCGCCGATTATGCCGGAACCGCCCTCCGGGAGTTCGCCTACTTCACCAGCACCTTCGGCATTCCTGAATCCACGGATCTGAATGTGGTCGAACTGCCCGGCGGCACCGTTCCTGCCTACTGGGCTCCGCAAATCGCCGCCGTCACCTCCGCCTACATCGGCCACAGGAACGACTTCCGCCTGCTCGCCAACACCATCGTCCACCAGTGGTGGGGCAGCGAAGTCAGCCCCGCCACCCTGAACGATACCTGGATCACCAACGGCATGGCCCGCTACGCCGAGCTGATGTATCTGGAGGACGATCAGGGCGAGGGCGCTCTGAAGGCCGCGCTCAAGGACGTCAGCGCCGGCGCGCTGGCTTACGACACCATTCCCCTCACCAGCGCCGGCACACTGGCTCCCTTTTCTCCGCAGTTCCAGTCCATGACCCTTGAGAAGGGTGCTCTGGTCTTCCATATGCTGCGCTGGGAAGTCGGCGATAACACCTTCGGCAATATCCTCTCCGACGCCGTCAGCAAATATAAGGACCAGGGAATCTCCACCAGCCAGTTCGAGGCGCTGGCCGCCAAAGTCTCCCACAGGGAACTCACCCCGTTCTTCAGCGAGGGGCTGGACGGCACCGGC
>DAHVZZ010000128.1:0-5982 GCA_027323785.1 Acidobacterium sp.
ATCTGGCTGAACTCCCGAAAGATGGTTTCGTGGTGCTCCGCCGGGATACCGACGCCGCTGTCCTCCACCGAGAAGAAGATGCGGTTGCGGTCGCGCGCCTGGGCAGAAACGCGCACGAATCCGGAGGGCGTGAACTTGAGAGCATTCGAGATCAGGTTCCTCAGGATCTGGGAAACCTTGCCCTCGTCGGTGTACAGCTTCGGGAGGTCATGCGCGTCCGCAAAGATCAGATCGACGGAGCTATTGTCGGCGAGCAGCGGCTTGAGCATGCCCTTGAGCGCGCTGAAGAGTTCGTGGATCTCGAACTGTTTCGGCCGGATGCGGATCTTGCCGGCCTCCACTTTGGCGAGGTCGAGCAGATCGTTGACCATCTCCTGCAGGTCGCGCGCGGAGCTCTCGATAAAGCGGACCTGTTTGACCTGCTCGGGGGTCAGGCCGCCATCCGTGCGGTCGAGCAGGAGGCGGGCGAGGGAGATGATGGAATTGAGGGGCGTGCGGAATTCGTGCGAGACGTTGGACAGGAATTTTGTCTTGAGTTCGGAAGCGCGCCGGAGGTAGTCCGCGCGCTCGTCGAGTTCGGCATAGAGGGCGACGACACCGCGGTTGGTGTCTTCCAGTTCGCGATTCAGCAGCTCCAGTTCTTCCTGTCTGGCGCGCAGGTCCTGGAGAGTTTTCAGCAGCTCCTGGTTCTGCTGCTCGATCTCTTCAAAGGGGCTGTCGGGAGTCCGCTCGCGCAGTTTGTTGTTCAGGTCGCGTGCGGCGCGCTGGGTCATGACCCCGCGGTGGGCGGGGATGAACTTGGTCATTCTGACGGTGGTTCCGCCGGGACCGGCATCGATCGCGAAGTTATCCATGAGACGCCGTGTTCCCACGATGCCCATGCCCATGCCGGTGGCGGATTTGTAGCGGCCGTCGAGAATCTCCTCCAGGTTGGCGATCCCGGGGCCGGAATCCGTGACGGTGACTTCCAGGCACTGGGGCTCTTCCAGCACGACGGCGAACTGAACGACGCCGTTTCTGGCATAACGGAAGGCGTTGCGGGCGATCTCAGAGGTTGCCGTGGCCATGCGAATCTGGTCCTGGTTGTCCAGGCCGAGTTCGGCGGCGACCTCGCGGGCGCGCTGGCGTGCCTGAACGACGTCGCGCTCGGTGCGCAGAACGAGATGGAAAACGGGAACGGACATGCTTCAGGCCGCCTTGACAACAACCACGCTGGCGTCATCGCGCTGGCGGCGGAAATCGCGGAGCAGGACGCCTCCCACGATGGCCGGATGGCGCGTCACCAGGCCCGGGTAAGAAGAGAGTTCCCAGCGCGACTGGAGGCCGTCGGAATGCATCACCAGGATGGCGTCGGGAGTCCAGGGCGTTCGAAATTCCTGAATGCGCGAGGTGACCATGCCCAGTGTTCCATTATGCGAAACCAGGCTGCGGGAGCCCTCCGGCGAGACCACACTGGCGGAAATATTTCCGATACCGGCATAGGTAACGGTGGCCTCTCTGGGGCGAATCTCGGCGACCGCGCCGACGGCTCCGCGGGTCTTCTTCAGGGCATCGTGGAGGAAGCCGAGGATCTGGCCGGGCGTCATCTCCTGGCGCTTGCGGAAGGCCGCGACCGCTTCCTGCGATGCTTCGGCGGCATCGCGGCCGTGCCCCAGGCCATCGGTCAGCAGCACCACCACGCGCTCCGGAGTGTGGTGGATGGCCCAGGCATCGCCGCAACAGCGCTCTCCCGGATAGGGAAGAGCAAGGCCGGCAACCGACGGAGGGACGGAGTCTTCGGTATCCCCGATTTCAAGGAGAACGACGGTTCCGTGGTGGCCGGTGAATACTTCGAGCGTCGATGCGATGCGCTTCATGGCGCCCATACCGCCGCCCATGGTGCCGGCGGTGGAATATCCGTCGCTCATGGCCTGGGCGAGATTGGCGATGCCCGGTCCGCGGTCCATGGCGAGAATGCGCACGACACGGCGGTGCTGATTTGCGATTGCGGAAATCACGAGCTGACCTCCTCTTCCATGGACCAGCACATTGCGCGAAGCTTCCGTTGCCAGCAGCGCCACTTCACCGGAACGCACCTCGTCAAAACCCAGCCGGTGAGCGATGAGCAGGGATTTGCGTCTCGCCTTGCCGACCGAACTTTCGTCAGTGACAGGAACCCATTCCGTCGAAGTTACTTCCATCGGATAATTGTGACCCGTGTGCCCTTTCCCGGAGCAGTATCTATGGAGAACTCATTTACCAGGCGTTTGCTGCCGCCCAGGCCAAGGCCCATTCCGCCGCCGGTGGTGAAACCATCTTTGAGAGCCATTTCTATGTCCGGGATGCCCGGTCCCTGGTCTTCAAAGATCAGCTTCAGACCGGGGCGCATGCCGGCCCCGACCTGTTCGATGCACATGGCGCCGCCGCGGCCGTGATCCACGGTATTGCGGGCGAGTTCGCTGGCGGCGGTTACCAGTTTGGTTTGGTCGACGAGGGTGAAGCGGAGCTCAGTGGCCCATTGCCGCACCTTCTGGCGGGCCAGCACAACGTCGTTGGAGTTCCTCAGCGGGACCGTCTCACGCCTCGTCTCGCTCATCGTCGCTCCCCGTGCGGAACCCCGCTCCCGCTCCGTAGAGCAGCTCCATGCCCGCTTCCACGCTCAGGGCGGTGCGCACGCCGGGCAGAGACATGCCCAGCTCGACCAGGGTGATAGCGACCGCGGGCTGCATGCCCACCACGATGGTTTCGGCTCCCAGCACCCGCGACATGGCGGCAATGTTGGCGAGCATCCGGCCGATAAACGAGTCCACGATCTCCAGGGACGAGATGTCGATGAGGACGCCGGTCGAGCCCCAGTCGGCGATGCGGCTGGTGACATCGTCCTGCAGCTGGAGCGCGAGCTTGTCGTGCATGTCCACCTGGATGGTGATCAGCAGCAGACTGCCCATCCGCAAAACAGGAATCCGGTCCACTCAGTCCTCCCGCCTGGCCAACGGGCCGGCCAGAAGATTCTTCGCGACGCCGGCGGATGCGGAGGTCCGCACCACGCTGCGTCCGCTCATCGCCAGCGCCAGGGCAAGCGCGTCGGAAAGTTTGGCCCGGGTGGTCACGTCCTCGAGATTGATGCCCAGATGCACGATGGTCTGCGCGATCTGCGGGCGCACTCCGCTGATGATGCATTCGGCCCCCATCAGACGGGCCGCCGTAATTGTCTTGAGCAGGTGCTGCGCCACCAGGGTGTCGACGGTCGGAACTCCGGTGATGTCGATGATGGCGTATTTTGAATTGGTGCTGACGACAGACTGCAGCAGGTTCTCCATGACGACCTGGGTGCGGGCGCTGTCGAGGGTGCCGATGATGGGCAGGGCGAGGATGCCGTCCCAGAGCTTCACGACCGGCGTGGACAGCTCCAGCAGCTCCTGCTGCTGGCGCACGATGAGGTCTTCGCGGGTGGCGATGAAGGCTTCGGTGGTGAGCAGGGCGAGGCGGTCCAGCAGCTCGGTGGCCAACCAGACGGTGTCAAAGAGCTTGTCGGGTGATTTGCCCATGTCGCGGCGAATGGCCGAAAAGAGCGGCTGCTTGAGGGAAAGGACGAAGGTCGCTACTTCCGTTGGCGAGAATCCCTGGCGCGCACGCGACGCCGAAATGCTCTCCAGAAATTCGCGCGTCTGGGCCCACCCCGGGGCGGTTACATCCACGGCGCTGCCGCTTCGCACCCCCGCCACAACGCCCTTCAGCAGCGTGTCACACTGCTCATTGAGTTCGGTACGGCTCATCAGGTCCGAACGCTGGACCGTTTGACCCATATCCCGAATCCAGTCGGCTCGGATCTGTTCTTCGTTCCGAACGATAATCTCTGCTAAATCGCTCATGCGTGCCTCGACAGGAATAGCATCAGAGCGATTTTCAAACGGAATCGCTCGCGCTTAAGGTAACGTTACTCTGTTTACCATAAACCAAAGCCTTCAGGTGGAAGCTACCCGCGGAAAAGGCCAAACTTTATGATTGCGGCACTGAGGGGTCACCGGGCTGACCGGGCGCAAGCCCGCTGAGTACGCTGCGCAGCAGGGAGATATCCTCACCCTTGTTCACATAGGCGCGCACCCTGAACATCGTGCAGATCTCCCGATACTGACCGCCGAGAATCGACCAGACCACAAGCGGGATGGAAAACAGGCGCGGCTCGCTGTGCCAGTAGCGGAGGACCTCAAAGCCGCTCTCGAAGCCCAGATCGAGATCGAGGAGGATGGCGTCGGGCAGCGGCTGTTCTCCTGCCAGCCCCTTTTCCAGGCGATTTCTTGCCATGGCGGAGGATGAGGCCCCCTCGACGGTGGAATAGCCGGATTCTTCCGCTACTTTGACGGCAATCCGAAGATCGTTGGGCTGATCTTCAACAATCAGTAATTGCATAGCAGGGGGCCCTTTTGTAACTGGATGGGGACTGAACGATGCCAGTGTAGCAGGAGAGGAAGGGTTGTGGCGCCGCCGATCCGAGGGCCGTTCGCGCCAATCCGCGCGGCCGGACGGGCTGTAATCTTACCTTCGCTGCCTGGCCGGGTTGGTCAGGCAGAAGATAATGTCAAAAGCGGACATAAGTGAAGTGACTCCGATAAGTGGCGGCGAGTTTGGGAGAGTCTTTCGGGGAATTGCCGGACGGTCCGCCGTCCGCTCGCCGGCGCGCCCGGAGAAAACTCGCTCCCGCCGGGCAACCCGAGCCGCTGCCGCGGCATCCCACCTTCGGTCATTGCCGACATCATTGTTTCCTGCCCGGCCTTGGTTTACCGCTGATCTCTCGACTACAGGAGCACATACGCATGGGAGCCGTTGCGCAATCGTCTGCTGGCGAACGAAAGAAGGCAGCACGCGACAGCCAGGAGCATTCCACTCCGGAAATCCTGGCCTCCATCCTCCAGGGGCTGCACAGGGTGAAGGAAGGCGACTTCAGCGCGCGGCTGCCGGTTGCATGGACCGGAATAGCCGGGCGGGTGGCCGACAGCTTCAACGAGATTGTTTCAGTCAACGAACAGATGGCGGCGGAACTGAAGCGCATCGGCCAGGACATCGGCAAGGAGGGTAAGTCGAGGGAGCGCCTGCGCACGCAGACGAGGCGCGGCCGAGGGGGCGAGATGGAGGTCTCCGTCAATACGCTGGTTGAGGATCTGCTGCGGCCGACGACCGAGGTGACGCGGGTCATCGCGGAAGTGGCTCAGGGCAACCTGACGCAGACGGTCCGGCTGGATGTGGACGGGCGACCGCTGGAGGGCGAATTCCTGCGTGCGGCGAACCTGGTGAACGCGATGATTCACCAGCTCGGGGTATTCACGGAAGAAGTGACACGCGTGGCCCGCGAGGTGGGAACCGAGGGCAAGCTGGGCGGCCAGGCCAGCGTGCCCGGCGCGGCAGGCACCTGGAAAGACCTGACGGATTCCGTCAACTCCATGGCCAGCAATCTTACCGGCCAGGTGAGAAATATAGCGGAAGTGGCGACGGCTGTGGCCAGCGGCGACCTCTCGCGCAAGATCACCGTGGACGTGCGAGGGGAGATTCTGCAGCTGAAGGAAGCCATCAATTCGATGGTGGATCAGCTTCGCTCCTTCGCCTCCGAAGTAACGCGCGTGGCGCGCGAAGTGGGCACCGACGGCAAACTGGGCGGGCAGGCCGTGGTTCCGGGCGTGGCCGGGACCTGGAAGGACCTGACCGACTCAGTGAATGCCATGGCCGGCAACCTGACGGCGCAGGTGCGCAACATCGCCGAAGTGACGACCGCCGTGGCGCGCGGCGATCTCTCGCGCAAGATTACGGTCGATGTGAAAGGCGAAATTCTGGAGCTGAAGAACACCATCAATACGATGGTGGATCAGCTCAACGCGTTCGCCGGCGAGGTGACGCGTGTGGCGCGCGAAGTCGGAACGGAAGGCAAGCTGGGCGGTCAGGCGAGCGTGCCGGGCGTGGCCGGGACCTGGAAAGATCTGACCGACAACGTCAACTTCATGGCCGGCAACC
>DAHVZZ010000530.1:0-2593 GCA_027323785.1 Acidobacterium sp.
CATCCTAAACGGGCCAGAACCAGCAGGAATCCCGAGCGGTCAATTCTCCACGTTGTTGAAAAATCAGGCCCTTACGATGAGGCCGCCGACGCACGTCCAGGCATTTTGCTCTTGATTTTCATAGAAAATCTACCTATAATAATAGAGTTTGTGACATCTCGGTGCCCTTATGCGATGGGGGTCCCGGATTTCCGTACGTCACCTTACATTGCAGAGGACAAATCTTACATGGCAAAGCGTCGTGGCAATCCTAACTGGGGCAAGCCGGAGCCCATCGGTCCGGTTGTGCCCACTGTCACCTCTTTTGAACAGGTGGTCAAGGAATTCAAGCTCACCCCTGATCAGTATGTCCGCTCCACACGTCTTCGTGAGTGGGCTCGCAGGAACCGCAACTCGAAATACATCCCCGAATCGCTCCTTGAGGCGTGGGGCTTTGAAATCGAGTCTACGCTCTAGTTCTCGTGCGAACTGCATCCTCAGACGCCGCCTCCGGGCGGCGTCGCTGTTTCCCGGCCCATCGCCGAAAATCAGTCGCCAATCCGTCTTCCCCGCTATCCGCTCGATCCCTTTTGCGTGGCTCCGGTGAGCTTGCCCGTCAGCTTCTTCATCTGATCGTCCCTCACATAAATGCGGTACCCAAACGGCGGCCCGGGCTCTCCCGACCAGTACAGCGGATCCGGCGGAACACGGCTCGCATACACAAAGTAGTGCGCATGGATCCACTCGTCGAATCGCGGCCAGTCCCGCAGATCGCTGTACCGGTAATTCCTCGGCCCCTGTTCGCAGGTGTGGCTGGTTTCCACCAACACCCTCGGCGGATCGGCCTGCATCGCCTTCCAGAACCGCCGACGGTAGCCGCCGTCGCTCTTCGCCGGTTCCAGAAAATAGCAGTCGTAAAGGAAGCCCGTATCCTGCACCAGCCGCATGCGGTAAAGCGTGTCCAGGCAGCCGGCGGCCATATCCAGGCACTGCACCTTCCCGTTCAGGCCTGGTCCGCCGAGCTGGTTCAGATCCGCCTGCATCATGTGGGTGAACTCCCGATCCCGCCAGTGATACGTCAGCGCCTTCCGCGTGGAACCTACACCAACCACGGCAACACCAACGGCGAGAACCACCACCGCAACCCCCTGCATCCATAGCGCCCGCCGGCTTCCGGCCATCCGCAGCACCGCGCACAAATCCAGACAGACCATCAGCAGCAGAAACGCCTCCGCCGGATAGCGATGGTAGCTGTACCCCTTGGCCTGTACATAAAAAGACGCCAGCCCAAACAGCAATCCCAGCAGCAGCGCCGCGCTCTCCCAGTTCCTGCGAATCCGCCCAAACAGCGCCACCGGCAGCCACAGAAAGAACAGCGGCAGCAGGATGGAATCGAAGCTGTGCGCGATCAGATACCCCAGCGGCCGCCGGTGCAGATCCGAGTGCGCGGGAATCAGCCGGAAAATAATCGCGAAAAATGCGGAAATCGCCCGCTCATGCCACAGATATCCGAAGACCAGCAGCAGGGGAAGCGCAAACCCGGCCAGGGAGGCGGCAAGGAACGGCATCCATCGCTCGCCGCGGCGTCGCAGCTCCAGACACGCCAGCGCCGCCAGCGGGGGAAACAGCACCACCGGCGTCGGCTTCACCGTTGCGGCAAACCCAATGCAGAATCCGAAAAGCGCCACCGCTCCGGCGTGTCCCGCCGGCCGTTCCGATCGCAGCACGCGAAACAGAATTGCGTACCCAATCAGCAGCAGCAGAGTCATCGTCAAATCCCGCTGCCCCATCTCGATAATCCCATCGCGAATATGGAGCAGCACGAAAAGCGCCCCGGCGATGAATCCCGCCAATCGGTCGTAAGGCCAGGCAATCGCCATCAGGGCCGCGATGCATCCGGCGTCCACCAGCAGGTCGAAGATGCGCCAGCCCAGCGACCCTCCGCCTAGCACGTGCATCGCCGACCACTCCACAAACCACGCGCCGGGCATGTTGATGTCCACCACGCCGCGGTATGGCGCCATCCCATGTTGCAGCAGGAAGACCACATAGTGCATCAGGGGAGCGTCGCCGACCAGCGGCCAGCGCCAGGTCCCCGCCACGGCCACGACGAGGCACGCAAGCAGAACACCGGCAAACGCCGCTTTCACAACGACACTCAGCGGTAGTCGCGACAGGGAGTCATCTCCGGGGAACCAGCTCTCGCCGGCTCACCCAGCAAGTTTCGATCAGTCTACCTGACACCCGGCGCACCGCAAAACATCTTGCATGAACGCCGCAGGATCGCTTCTCACACCGCGGAGGGAACCCTCGGCTGCACGGCGGCCGCTGCCCGATCCCCCAGAAATTTGCGCTTGATCCATCTCTGCGCCGGACGCTCCACGAATTTCATGGCCAGAATAGCCGCCGTCACCAGCAGCGCATAGCTCAGCCAGGGATCGAAACGCCGCAGTCCCAGGTCGCCTAAAATGTGCGACTCATGGATGAGGTTCCATAGATTAAAGTGCAGAATGTAAAGGCAATAGCTGGCGCTACCGAGGGAAACAAACGGTGCGAAGCCAAAAACCCGGGCAATCGGATTCCGACCCGCCAGTCCCAGCACCGCCAGTCCGAA
>DAHVZZ010000531.1:0-5225 GCA_027323785.1 Acidobacterium sp.
CGTGCCGAGTCGCAAGGTCGGCATTCCAATAGCCGGGATCTTTGGCTACCGCGCAATGCTGCCGCAGCTACCCATGCTGATCGACTACCAGACCCAGCGAATCACCTTCTTTCTCCCCAGAAACTCTCCGCATTTCCAGAAAAGCGCGGAGATCCCGCTGGAATCGCTCCACGCAAAAAAGTCGAAAAGCGCAAACCCATTCATCATCGCCAAACTGGAGCTTCCGGACGGAAGATTCGTGAACGCAAATTTGGAAATCGACACGGGTGGTGCCGCGGCTGGCCTGCTACTCAACACGCCCTTTGCCAGAAAATACGGCCTGCTGCCCTCCCACCCAAAAGCCGCCGACAAAGAGATGACCATAGGAGGCGTCGGAGGGCACACCTGCGCTCTCGTACGCGTATCAGTACCGGCACTCATAATCGGCAACCAGAAAATCGCCCATCCGGACGCATTCTCATCACGAGCTCCGCTCGGTACCAGCCGTGCCTCTGGATTCGACGGTCAGATCGGTGCCGCGATCCTCTCGCACTTCCGCATCTTCTTCGGTCCGCACCGCCATTTCGTCGTCTTCGTGCCCGCAAAGCAAAACCCGCCGCTGCCGGGCCGCTACGTCGGGTTACACTCACCCTGATGCCTCAGCAATCCAACAAGCCCGCCGTCTTCCTTCTCGACTCCATGTCGTTCATCTTTCGCGCCTATCACGCCATGCAGCGGCAGCGTCCCATGTCCACTCGCTCCGGCGTGCCCACCGCGGCCACCTATGTCTTCGTCAACATGATCAACAAGCTGCGCCGCGACTTCTCGCCCCACTACTTCGCAGCCGTCTTTGATGTCAGCGCCCCCGTCTTCCGCGACGAGCGCGCCAAACAAATGGGCACCCTTCGCCGGTGGAACGCCAAAAAGCAAGCCTTCGACGAAATTGAATACGCCGGCTACAAGGCCAACCGCGAAGAAATGCCCGCCGACCTCGCCCAGCAGCTCCCCTACATCCGCCGCGCGCTCGAGGCCTTCCGCATCCCCATCCTCCAGGCCGAGGGCTTCGAGGCCGACGACGTCATCGGCACCCTCGCCCACAAGGCCGCTGCCCAGGGCTACCCCGTCTTCGTCGTTTCCAACGACAAGGACATGATGCAGCTCGTCACCGACGACGTAAAAATCCTCAACCCCGTCAAAGACAACCTCGTGCTCGACCCCGCCAAAGTCGAAGAAACCCTCGGCGTCCCGCCCTCCAAGGTCATCGACGTCATGGCCCTCCGCGGCGACGCCATTGACAACATCCCCGGAGCGCCCGGCATCGGCGACAAAGGCTCCGTCGAGCTCATCCAGCAGTTCGGCAGCCTCGAAGCCGCGCTCGATCGCGCAGAAGAGGTCAAGCGCAAAACCTATCGCGAATCCCTCCAGAACAACCGCGACAACATCCTCCTCAGCAAAGAGCTCGCCACCATCGACCAGAACGTCCCCCTCGACCTCAACCTCGACGACATGCTCACCCAGCCGCCCGACACCGAGGCCTGCCGCGAGCTCTTCACCGAACTCGAATTCACCTCGCTCCTCAAAGAACTCGCCCCCGCCAAGACCACCGAGGAAGCCCACTACCACCTCAAGCCCACCGAAAAACAAATCGCCGCATTCGTCGCCCAGGCCCGCACCCACGGCTTCGCCTTCGTTCTCGATCTCTCGGCCGCCGCATCCACACCCGACCCCGACTCCGAATCCTCCGACGAAGCCGAACCGCCGCCCGCGACCAACCTCCAACTCAATTTTCTAAATCAACCAGAAACAGCCCACCCCGGGGCTGCCAAACCCACTCCCGCTGCCGAAGAAATCCTCCTCGGCGTCGCTGCCGAAAACACCTCAGCACTCCTCCTCCCGCTCGCAACCCTCCGCCCGCTGCTCGAAGATACATCCATCCCCAAGCGCGTCCACGACCTCAAATCCATCCTGCACACGCTCACCCCGCTGGGCGTCGCCCTCCGTGGCGTTACCGACGACGTGATGCTCTACTCCTACCTCGTCAACCCCACCCACACCACGCATCGCCTGGCCGACGTCACCGCCCGCTTCCGCAACTACCCGCTCCAGACCGAAGGCGAAAACGCCCTCCCGCAAGCCGCGCACGCCATCTTCACCCTCGCACCCACCCTTCGCAAAGACGTCGAACGCGAAGGCACCCTCCGCGTCTACGAAGACATCGACCTTCCCCTCACGCCCGTCCTCTTCGCTATGGAAGAAGCCGGCGTCCGCATCGACACCGCCGTCCTCAACAAAATGGGCGACCGTCTCGCCGCCGAGATGCACCGGCTTAGCGAGGAAATCTTCTCGCTCGCGAATCACCGCTTCAATCTCAATTCACCAAAGCAGCTCGGTGACGTACTCTTCAACAAAATGGGCCTGCCCAAGCCCCTCAAGTACGGCAAAGGCAAAGTCGTTTCCACCGCGCAGGACGTCCTCGAAGAACTCGCCGAACACAATGACGTTCCCCGCCTCGTCCTCGAATACCGCCAGCTCGCCAAGCTCAAATCCACTTACATCGATTCGCTCCCGCTGCTCGCCGACCCCAATGGCCGCGTCCACACCACCTTCCAGCAGGTCGGCACTGCCACCGGACGCCTTTCCTCGACGAATCCCAATCTCCAGAACATCCCCGTCCGCACCGAGCTAGGTCGCGAAATCCGCGCCGCCTTCATCGCCGCGCCCGGCCGCGTCCTGCTCTCCGCCGACTACTCCCAGATTGAGCTCCGCCTCATGGCGCACTTCTCTGAGGACCCGCTCTTGCTGCGCGCGTACACCACCGGCCAGGACATCCACACCCTCACGGCATCAGAAGTTTTCGGCGTCCCGCCCGAAGCCATGGACAAGCAAACCCGCAACCGCGCTAAGGCCGTCAACTTCGGCATCGTCTACGGCATCTCGCCCTTTGGCCTCGCCCAAAATCTCGGCATCGAGCAGAGCGAAGCCCGCCACTATATCGAAACTTACTTCGCCCGCTATCAGGGCGTCCGCGCCTACATCGACCGCGTCATTGAAGAAACCCGTCGCGACCAGAAAGTCCGCACTCTCTTCGGCCGCGTCCGCCCCATTCCAGACATCCAGAGCCGCAACGCCAACATGCGCGGATTCGCCGAGCGTACCGCCGTCAACACACCTCTGCAGGGCACCGCTGCCGATCTCATCAAGCTCGCCATGATCCGCATCGCGAAGCGCCTGCACGAAGAAAAACTCCACTCCGTCATGACTCTCCAGGTCCACGACGAGTTGCTCTTCGAGGTCCTCGAATCGGAATCCGAAACCCTCCGCGCCCTCGTGAAGCACGAAATGGAACACGTCATCGAGCTCAAAGTCCCCATCGTCGCCGACATCGGCATAGGCCCCAACTGGCGCGACCTTAAGTAGAGCTGATCGTCAGAATATTTTTTGATTTGTCATCCTGAGCGAAGCGAGGGATCTGCAGTATCTACCGCCATTCAAGGATTGCAGCCTCACGGGCAAACACCCCTCACAACGCCCCTTACACCCCAATCGCCTCGCGAATCGCCCCCGCGATCCGCTCCGCGTGCTTTTGCATCAGCGCCTCGCTCTCGGCTTCAATCATCACTCGCGCCAGCGCCTCCGTCCCCGAATAGCGCACCACCACACGCCCTCTGTCTGCCAGCTCCTGCTCGGCTTCCGCAATTGTCACAGCAACGGTTTCAATTTCTGCCAGCGGCTTTTTCTCGCGCACCCGCACGTTCACAATCGCCTGTGGAAACACCTTCAAATCCGCCACCAGCTCATCCAGCCGCTTGCCCGAGCGCTTCACAATGTCCAGCACCAGCAACGCTGTCAGCAGTCCGTCGCCCGTCGTCGCCAGCGCAGGAAATAGAATATGCCCCGACTGCTCGCCGCCCAGCGCCGCGCCTTCGGCCTGCATCCGCTCCAGTACATACTTATCCCCCACCGGCGCACGCAGCATGCGAATGCCATCCCTCTTCAGCGCCGCTTCCAGCCCCATGTTAGACATCGTCGTTGCCACCACAACATCCCCGGCCAGCTTGCCCTGAGCCTTCAGGTCGCGCCCAGCCAGGAGCAGCACCGCGTCGCCGTTCACCACCTTGCCGTTCCTGTCGGCAAACAAACAGCGATCCGCATCCCCATCAAACGTGATTCCAATATCCGCACCCTTGGCCTTCGTCTCTGCGGCCACCACCTCCGGATGCAGCGCTCCGCAATCCGCATTGATGTTCCGCCCATCTGGCTTCGCGTGCGTCAGCGTCACCTTGCCGCCCATCCCCGCAAACAGCTCGGGAGCAATCGCGGAAGCCGCGCCATTCGCGCAATCCAGCACAACGTGCAACCCATCCAGCGTCAGTCTCGGAACCGCGCCCCGCAAAAATACCTCGTACTCCGCGCGATGGCTGTCCTTCACTGCCGGAGCCGCACAGATCTCGGCATCCGGCGCCGAAACCTTCTCCAGCCGGCTGAAAATCTCTTCTTCGATTCCCAGTTCCACCGCATCCGGCAATTTGTAACCATCACTGCCGAAAATCTTGATCCCGTTGTCCTGCCAGGGATTATGCGACGCCGAAATCACCACTCCCGCCGCAAAGCCATGATTCCTCGTCACGTAAGCAATCCCGGGAGTGGTAATCACTCCGGCGTTCTCCACTGTTACGCCGCCTTCCGTCAGCCCCTTCGTCAACACGCCCGCAATCCAAGCGCTCGACTCGCGCGTATCCATCCCCATCACCACGCGCTTCTGGCCTCCGTTCTTACCAATCTGGTGCGCCAGCGCCAGCCCCACGGCATAAACCGTCTTCGCATTCAGCGGGCTCTCGCCCGCCACCGCCCGAATACCATCCGTACCAAAAAGCTTTCTCATGCCTTCTCAATTCTGTCGATCGTGCTCGCCACGCTGCCGTCCGCAAGCCGCGTCGTCATTCTCTGTCCTTTCTTCAAATCCCTCACGCCGCGCACCAGTTTCCCATCCGCGTCAAACACCAGCGCATACCCACGCTCCAGGACACCCATCGGCGAAAGCGCCGCCAGCCTCCCGCTCAACGCCTCTAGCCGCTCGCGCCGTGTGCTCACATATTGCCTCCCCGCGCCGGCCAGTTCCCCCTGCACCCGATCCACACGCTCCCACATCACCTGAACCCGGTGCCCTACATCCTGCCGCGCCAGCGAATTCTGCGCATGCCGCAGCCGCTCGCCATAGCGATACAAATCCTCCAGCAGCGCCGACT
>DAHVZZ010000557.1:0-19128 GCA_027323785.1 Acidobacterium sp.
GTGTCGCGCGGCTATGCATCGCTGGATTACCAGCTTGCGGGGACGTGGGTTTCGCCGATGGTGAAGATGGACATCCTGGTGTCGGGCGAGCCGGTGGATGCGCTGTCGATTATCGTGCACCGCGATTTTGCGTACGAGCGCGGGCGGGCTCTGGTGTCGAAGATGCGGGAGCTGATTCCTCGGCAGCAGTTTGAGGTGGCGATCCAGGCGGCGATCGGGTCGAAGATCATCGCGCGCGAATCGGTTTCAGCGCTGCGCAAGAACGTGATTGCGAAGTGCTACGGCGGGGATATCTCCCGAAAGCGCAAGCTGCTGGAAAAGCAGAAGGAAGGCAAGAAGCGCATGAAGCGGATCGGGAAGGTGGATATTCCGCAGGAGGCTTTTCTTGCCGTGCTGAAGGTGGGCGAGGACAACGCGCAGAAGAGCTAGAGCATTTCCCCTATTCCTGTGAGCTTTCTGAATTCAATCAGGCGCAGCTTTTCTTAACGAAAAAGCTGCGTTGAGATTCTCTCTTCGGTCTATACCAACAGGGGAAATGCTCTAAGCGCGCCCAGAGCCTGTTATTCACTTTCCCATGAGCGGCGCTGGGAGCCGGCTTTTCTCAGTCCACGGAGCGACGAGGGACACAGAAACGAGGAAAACCGGCCGCAGCCCTTCGGGTTGCGGCGAAAGCCGCGCCATACCGCGTGATCGTCCTTGATAGTAGCCCCGCCATAATCTTCGTCCTCGGCCTTATCCGGCCCGGCTTTCGCCGGCAACGCCGCCCGCGCGAAAGTGAATGACAGGCTCTAGATGTGAAGAGCGACGGCGGCGTGCGTGGTCTGGGCCAGCAGGATGAGGCCGATGGCGATGAGAAGCAGGTAGACGTAGTTGAGGAAGCGGCCGGGATGGAGCCGGCGATTGATCCATCGGCCGAGCAGGATGACCGGTACCATCACAGGAAGCGAAAACAGGTAGTAGTGGGTGACGGTAGCGGTCCAAAGGCCGGCGCGCCAGTAGCCCAGCATACAGAGCGCGCTGGCGGGCAGGAAATAGCCCTGGAGCGTGGCGCGGAATTGCGGTGCGGGCCAGCGGCGCAAGGCTCCGTAGATGACGACCGGGGGTCCGTTCATGCCGAAGGCCGCGCCGAGCACGCCGGCGAAGAAGCCGCAGCCGAGCAGCCAGCCGCGATGGTCGCTGTGCAGATGCCAGCGTTTGAGGCCGGTCAAAGAGAGTATGGCGAAAGTGATGAGCAGGAGAGCGAGCAGGGCTTTGACGATGTGCTCTTCTGCGGCGGTGAGCAGCAGAAGGCCGAGCGGGATTCCGCAGCAGGTGGCGAGGAGCAGCGAGATGGCGCTGCGGAAGTGAATCTTCTTCCAGTCCTGCGCGATGATGATGGCGGCAGTGGTGACGGAGAGCAGCACCGCAAGCGGCGTGGCGACGCGGATGGGGATGCACAGGGCAAGAAGCGGAACCGCAACGAGGGCTTCCCCAAAGCCGAAAGTGGAGCGAATGCCGGTGGCCAGCAAAACGATGAGGATGACGAATAAGAGATGAGTCGGCATGGAGTCAGGATCGCGTCGACGCGGGTTGAGGGTGGGCAAAGCAGGCGGCCAGGAAGCGCTCTATTGCTGCTTCATGACGGGCTTGTTTTTTTCATTTAACACGATGTGGCCGAAGGGCGTGTGGTGGTCGTGGGTGAAGAGCACGAGCCACTGCTCGGGGATGGCGCGCTGGTAGAAGCGCTTGCGTTGCTCGATGCAGGTGACGGGATCGAGGTCGTAGCCCATGACCCAGGTGATGTCGAGGTGGGCGCTGGTGGGAAGCAGGTCGGAGATGTAGCAGCCGCGCCGTCCGGCGGAGTCGATGTTGACGGCGAGGAGTTGCGCGGTGTGGCCGGGGTAGCACTCGACGGAGATGCCGGGGACGATTTCCGTCACTTCGTTGGGTTTGGTATCGAGGAGGGTCATCTGGCCGGATTCGACGAGGGGGTCGTAGTTGGGGCTGTTGTAGCTGACGGCGTCGCGCTCGAGCTGGAGGTGGCCGTGCTCGACTTCTCCGCGATGCGCGAAGTAGCGCGCGTTGGGGAAGGTGGGCACGATGCGGCCGTCGGGGAGTCTGGTGGTGTTCCAGCCACAATGGTCGAAGTGGAGATGGGTGTTGATGACGACGTCGATTTCTTCGGGCCGGATGCCGGCGGCAGCAAAGGAGTGGGGAAGCTGTTCCTTGGTTTCGAAGATGGCGCGCATCTTCTCGTTCATCTTGTTGCCGATGCCGGTTTCGACGGCGACGGTGTGCCTGCCGGTGCGAATGATGAGCGTGTTGGTGCCGAGCAGGATGCGGTTGCGTTCGTCCGCGGGAGCGCGCTTTTCCCACATGGGCTTGGGGACGACGCCGAACATGGCGCCGCCGTCGAGGAAGTAAGTGCCGTCGGTGAGGACGGTGATTTCGAAATCACCGACGGAGGTGCGGCCACGGATGGGCTCGCTGGTGTTGGCCCGTTCAGAGGGATGGCTCATGATGCATTCCTCCCTGATTCCACTTTACGCATACCATCGGCTAATCCCATTTGACCGGCACGGGCTGGGCGGGTTCGAGGTACATCTCGAATTCGGCGAGGATGCGCTGGAAGAGCTCAGTGCGCGCGGTGGGGCCGGCGATGGAGTGGGTTTTGCGCGGGAAGAGGTTGTAGTCGTAGGGAATGCCGGCGTCGATGAGCTTCTGGATGTACTGGATGGTGTTTTCGAGATGGACATTGTCGTCGCCGGTGCCGCCGGCGATGAGCAGATGGCCGTGGATGTCGGCGGCGGAGTTCTGCACGGAGTCGGTTTTGTAGGCGGCAGCGTCTTCAGAGGGCAGGCCCATGTAGCGCTCGGTGTAGATGCTGTCGTAGTCCTGCCAACTGGTGACGGGAGCGACGGAGACGCCGACGCGGAAGCGGTCAGAGTGCGAGAGCGCGTAGAGGGTGAAAGTACCGCCCCAGCTCCAGCCCCACCAGCCAAGGCGATGGGGATCGAGCTCAGGATACCTGGCGAGCACCTGATCGATGGAGGCGAGCTGGTCGGCGAGTTCGGGCGGGCCGAAGTTGTGATAGCAGACCTGCTCGAAGGCGCGTCCGCGTCCGCCCATGCCACGATTGTCGACATGGAGCACGGCGAAACCGTGTTCGGTGAGGAGTTCATCCCAGAAGAAGCCCTTGCCGCCCCAGCTATCGGTGGCAGTGCCGACGGCAGGGCCGCCATAGGGGTTCACGATGAGCGGAACGCTGTGCTCGGGCTGATGGCCCTGGGGCAGCATGAGCGTGCCGTAGAGGGTGGTGTGTCCGTCAGCGGCGGTGAGGGTGAGCAGCACGGGCGGGTGGAGGTCGCGGCCGGTGATGGGTCTGGATTTCCAGAAGGGATGGCAGACACCTTGCGGATTGCAGAAGGCGACGGCGGGCGGCGTGCTGCGGTTGGAGTACTTGTCGATATAAGAGGAGCCGTGGGGCGGGAACTTGGGATGGTGGACGCCGGTGAATTTTGAGACGAGGTGCTTGTGGCTGCCGTCGAGGTTGACGGCCCAGATCTGACGCAGGGCCGGGTTGCCCTGGTTGGAGATGTAGTAGATGTTTCCGGTGGCGTCGTCGACGGACTGGATGGATTCGACCTCGTAATCGCCTTGCTCGACTTCGTTGAGCAGATGGGCGGGCGCGGCCATGGGGTCGACCATGTCGTAGCTGTAGCGGTAGATGTGGGTGTGGCCGTCGCGCCAGCTCAGCACGAGAAACTGGCCATTTTTGAGGAAGGTGACGGTGTAGACGTCGTTGAAGTATTTGGGTTCGGTCTGGGCGAGCGCGAGCTTGACGGCTCCGGTGTTGACGTTGGCGAAGTAAATGTTCTCGTGCTTCTGGGCGCGGTCGAGGGTTTCGACCCAGACGACGTTTGAGTTGACCCAGCCGAAGCGCGGGATGTAGTCGTTGCCTTCGCTGATGGGAATGTTGAGCCAGCGGGTGGGGCCTCCGGCGACGCGGACGACGCCGACGCGGACTTCAGGGTTGGGGTCGCCGGGCTGCGGATAGCGCTGCCACCACTGGATGTGCGCGTGGACGGGGATCCAGTCTTCAATGGGATAGAGCGGGACGTGCTGCTCGTTCATGTGCATGTAGGCAATCTTTTTCGAGTCTGGCGACCAGAAGTAGTTGCTGCGGACGTTGAGCTCTTCGAGATAGACCCAGTCAATATCGCCGTTGAGGACGGTGGGTGAGCCGGTGTGGGTGAGCGCGCGGGCATGGGAGCCGTCGTGCGCGGGCTGCACGAAAACGTCGTTGTCGCGGATGTAGGAGATGTAGTTGCCGTTGGGCGAGAACTGGGGATTGTCGCCGCTCTCCATGCCGGTGTTGCCGACCTGTTGGCCTTTTGCGTCTTTGAGATTGAAGAGCCAGAGCTTGCCGTTGGTGTCAAAGAGGATCTGCTTTGAGTCCGGCGCCCAGATGTAGTCGGGCTCGCCGTAGCGGTTGCGGTGGTCGCGGTCCTGCTCGGTGAGGTGGACGTTGAGGATGGGATTGAGCGTTGAGGCGGGAATGACGATGCGGGCGGTAGCCCCGCCAACGACGAATTCACGGAGATTGTTTTTACCGTCGAGGTAGGTGACCTGTTTTGAGTCCGGAGCCCAGTAGATCTGCGAGGGGGCCGAGCCGGTAGGGCTGCCGCTGCCCCAGATGGCTCTGACGGTCCATGGCTTGATCTTTTGGAGTTTGGCCTGTTGCGCGTACAGTGAGGGCGAACAGCCGGCGGCGAGCGTAAGAGCCAGGGCGAGAGAAGCAGCTTTGCGGATCAAGGCGAGCTCCAGAAAGAGAAGTTTCGCGTGGGGAGGCGAAAGAAGATTCTAGAGCAAAGCTGATAGAAATGGCGCGGGTAAGGCTACTCGTACTTGAGGGATTCGACGGGATCGAGATGGGCGGCGCGGTTGGCGGGGAGGGTACCGAAGATGATGCCGACGAGGGTGGAGGTACCCATGGCGATGACGACGGACCACCCCGAGATGGGGATATGAAACGAGGTGAAGAAGCGGGCGGAAAGCGGCAGAGCAATGCCGATGGCCGACCCGACGGCTCCGCCGGCGAGCGAAATCATGATGGCCTCAAGAAGGAATTGCAGGCGGATTTCGTGGGCAGTTGCGCCGAGGGCCTTGCGGATGCCAATTTCGCGAATGCGGGAGCGCACGGTGGCCAGCATGATGTTCATGATGCCGACGCCGCCGACGGCCAGTGTTATGGCGGAGATGAGCAGCAGGATGACGGTGAGGGCGTTGGCAATGACTCCGGCGACGGTGATGAGCTGGGTGAGCGTGGAGGCCGTGTAGACGGAGTTGGGCTGGTGGCGGGCTTTGACGATCTTGACGATCTGCTTGGCGGTGGCTTCGACATCAGCACGGTCGCGGGTGGAGAAGAAGATGTCCTGCACGTAGTCCGTGCCGGTGAAGTAGCGTGCGACGGAGTAGGGGATGAGGATGGTCTTGTCGCGAATTTCCGACTGTCCGAAGGTATTTACGCTCTCCTCGAAGGTTCCGACGATGGTGAAGGGGATGCCGCTGATCTGGAAGGTCTGATTGATGGCGGCGTCGGCGCTGCCATACATCTGCTTGGCGAGCGGAATGGTGATGTCGGCGACTTTCTCGTGGGTGTTTTCGTCTTCGTCGTCGAAGAATCGCCCGGTGGTGATCTTGAGGTTGCGGATCTGGCGGTAGGGCGGCATGACACCGAGGACGAGGACGTCCTGCTGGACGCCGCTGCCGATGTTGATGCGATCGTGCATCTGCAGGATGGGCGAGGAGGCGGCGATTTCCGGGAGGGCCTCATCGACGGCGCGCATGTCGCCGAGGCGGAGGTAGTCGGTGTGGTAATTACTGACGGTGCCGCCGCCGCCGCCGGCGTATTCGAGATCGATCCAGTTGGTGCCGATGCTTTCGATTTCGTGCAGGATGTACTGCTTGCCGGTGAGGGCGATGGTGACGACGAGGATCAGCGACATGGAGCCGATGACCATACCGAGAGCGGTGAGAGCGAAACGCACCTTGCTGGCGCGGAAGCTGTCCACCGCGATGTGCATGATTTCGCTCATGCCCATGGTGCGCTTCGCGCTGGCCAAGGTTTTCTCGAAACTTCTCTGGGTCGGGGCTGCCATGTATTTGTATCTATGCTCGGAATGCGCCGCAGGGTGCAAATTTGCGGCTAAACCAAGGTAAATGCGCGCTCCTAAACATTTTGATGCCCGGGAGCGCGCGCAAGATGAGCGTTATTCGGCGACCCATTCGCCCTTGCGCATGAGCGGCTCGGTTTTGCCGTCGGCATGCAGGCCGTCGATGTCGATTTCGCCGGAGCCGATCATCCAGTCGACGTGGATGAGGCTTTCGTTGGCACCGCGTGCGGCGAGCTCTTCGGGCTTCATGTTTTCGCCGTTTTCGATGCAGGTGCTGTAAGCCTGGCCGAGAGCGATGTGGCAGGCGGCGTTTTCGTCGAAAAGCGTGTTGTAGAAAAGGATGCCGCTGGCGGAGATGGGCGAGGAGTGGGGCACGAGGGCGACCTCGCCGAGGCGGCGGCCACCTTCGTCGGTGTCGATCATCTTCTGCAGGACGGATTCTCCGGCGGAGGCGTGGGCTTCGACAATGCGGCCATTCTCGAAGCGGACCTCGATGTCCTTGATGAGCGTGCCCTGATGGGAAAGGGGCTTGGTGCTGCGGACGGTGCCCTCGGTGCGGTTCTTGTGGGGCGTGGTGAAGATTTCCTCGGTGGGCATGTTGGGGATGCAGTAGACGCCGTTATGGGCGAAGCTGCCGCCGCCGAGCCACTTGTGATCGTCGGCGAGGCCGACTTTGAGGTTGGTGCCGGGGCCGTGGTATTGCAGGGCATGGAAGCGCCTTGCGTTCATGAAGTCGGCGCGTCTGTGCAGGTTGGCGTCGTGGGCCTTCCATGCGGCGACGGGGTCGGGCTGGTCGATGCGGCAGGCGGTAAAGATGGCGTTCCAGAGCTTTTCGACAGCCTGATCGACGGGAATGCCGGGGAAGACGAGCTGTGCCCAGTCGGGCGTGGCGGCGGCGATGATGTTCCAGTTGATGTTGAACTTGGTGATCTGTTCCATGGCGGGGCGGTAGGCCCTGGACATGGCGCGATTGGCGCGGCTGACTTTTTCGGGGTCCTCTTTGGCCAGCAGCGCGGGATTGGAGCAGTAGATGGCCTGACGGGCGGCGCCGTTGCGGTAGGCCTGTGCCATCCCCTCATAGAGCCAGTCGGCGGCGGCGTCAAAGCTTTCATTGCGGGCGTGCTGGTAGCGCAGCAGCGAGGAGGGCTCATCGGCGAGGAGCGTGGTGACGAGGTTCGCGCCAGCCTGGTAGGCGTGGGCGGTGACGCGGCGCACCAGCGGCAGGGCGTCCACGGTGGAGGTGAGGACCATCTCCTGGCCTTCCTGGAGGCCAAGCCCGACCTCAACCGCGACTTTGGCGAGGCGGTCGAGTTTTTCTTCAAACGTGAGCGTGGTCTGGGGCGCTGTGGCAACAGAACTCATGGAAATACTCCTTTTGTCATTATTCACCATTGTGCGGAGGGGCGAGTGTGGCATCGTCCGGCGGGGCACCGAGCATTTTACGGCTTTTGCGCGATGACAATGCGAGGGATGCCCTGAAGGTCGGGCAGGAAGGCAAGGTTTCGCCAGCCGGAGAGGAGCGTCGCGAGGGGTTGCTGCTGGCCGTGGCCGATTTCCATGAGGAGCCAGCCGCCGGGGACGAGCGCATTTTGAGCTTGCGGGATGAGGCGGCGGTAGATTTCGAGGCCCGATTCACCGGCGAAGAGGGCGGAGTGGGGTTCGAAGTCGCGGACCTGGGGCTCCAGGGATTCGCCGGCGGAGACATAGGGCGGGTTGGAGACGATGAGGTCAAAATTTTCGTTGGGCAGGGCCGAGAGCAGGTCGGACTCGACGAAGCGGATGGCGACGTGGTGCGCGGCGGCGTTTTCGCGGGCGACAGCGAGCGCGGCGGGGGATGAGTCGACGGCGGTGAGGATGGCGGGGGGCCGATGCGCGGCCAGCGCGATGGCGATGGCGCCGGAGCCGGTGCCGACATCGAGGATGCGGGTGGGGACATCGGCAGGGATGCGGGCGAGCGCGGCTTCGACGAGGTGTTCGGTTTCAGGGCGGGGGATGAGGACGGCGGGCGTGACGCGGAGGGTGAGGCCGTAGAATTCCTGCCGGCCGGTGATGTACTGGATGGGCTCGTGGCGGGCGCGGCGGGCGAGGAGGGTTTCGTAGTGGGTGAGCTGGGCGGGGGTGATTTCGGCTTCGGGGTGCGTGAGGAGCCAGGCGCGGGTGTGCTTTTCTGGATCGCCGAGGGTGTGGAGAAGCAGGAGTTCGGCGTCGCGGCGGGCTGTGGGCAGGCTGGCGAGGCGCTGGGTGGCGAGGGTGAGCGCCTCACCAGCGGTTGCGGGTGACATAGGGTTAGACCGTGGCTTCGGCGTCGGCCTTGAGGCGCTCGGCGTTGAAGTGCGCGGTGAGGGCATCGATGACCGGCTGGAGGCGGCCCTGCATGACCTCAGTGAGCTGGTGGAGGGTGAGGCCGATGCGGTGGTCGGTGAGGCGGTTCTGCGGGAAGTTGTAGGTGCGGATTTTCTCGCTGCGGTCGCCGGAGCCGACCTGCGATTTGCGCTCCTTGGCGAGTTCCTGCTGCTGGCGCTCCATTTCCATTTCATAGAGGCGCGAGCGGAGGACGCGCATGGCCTTTTCGCGGTTTTTGATCTGGGATTTTTCGTCCTGGCAGCTAACCACGGTGTTGGTGGGCAGGTGGGTGATGCGGACGGCCGAGTAGGTGGTGTTGACGGACTGGCCTCCGGGGCCGGAGGAGCAGAAGGTGTCGATGCGGATGTCCTTGGCTTCGATCTTGATGTCGACGTCTTCGGCCTCGGGCAGCACGGCTACGGTGACTGCGGAGGTGTGGACGCGGCCCTGGGTTTCCGTGGCGGGGACGCGCTGGACGCGATGGACGCCGCTCTCGTATTTGAGCTGCGAGTAGACGCGGTCGCCCTCGATGATGGCAATGACTTCCTTCATGCCGCCGACGGAGGATTCGGATTCGGAGAGGATTTCGACCTTCCAGCGGCGTTGTTCGGCGTAGCGGGCGTACATGCGGAAGATTTCCGCGGCGAAGAGCGAGGCTTCGTCGCCGCCGGTGCCGGCGCGGATTTCAAGGACGACGTTTTTCTCGTCGTTGGGGTCCTTGGGCAGCAGGAGGATCTTGAGTTCTTCTTCGATCCTGGGCTGGCGCTCTTCGAGCGTGGCGAGCTCTTCTTCGGCCATGGCGCGGATGTCGGGGTCACTTTCGGTGAGCATGGCGCGGGCGTCGGCGATACCCTCGTGGATCTGGCGGTACTCGCGGAATTTTTCCACGACCGCTTCCAGATCGCGGTGCTGCTTGGCGGTCTTCTGGTATTTCTGCTGGTCCGCGATGATTTCGGGCTCGGCCAGCTGGCGGCCCAGTTCTTCATAGCGGGTTTCGATTTGTTCCAGGCGTTCAAACATGGGATTCAGGCGCTCCAGCCGCGGAAATGAATGATTTGAAGGAGAAAAGGCGGACGGGTGTGCGGGCGGCTGAGGGCCGCTAAAGTAGGGCGCCGTGCTGGCGGGTCCGCTGCATGGTTCTATTTTACCGCGCGTCGCGCTTCTATCGGATCGCGTTGGAGCCGGGAGGGGTTCACGGCTGGCCACGCATCAGGCGCGGGAGCAGGAAATGAAAGAAGTCGCTGGAGTTGGAGTGGAGGCAGACGTTGGCGTTGGGTTTGCCGGGGGTGACGCGGGTGAAGCCCTTGCCGGTGACGACGATGTGGAGCGGGGTGGTGGGGCAGAGCGAGGGCTGGATGACGTAGGCCATGGCCATGGCGTCGTAGAGCGTGGGGGTGGACTGCTGGGTGG
Source organism: Acidobacterium sp. (assembly GCA_027323785.1). GTDB lineage: Bacteria > Acidobacteriota > Terriglobia > Terriglobales > Acidobacteriaceae > Palsa-343. The sequence goes on from DAHVZZ010000557.1 coordinate 9,909, forward strand.
AGTTCTTCCACTCATTGGTGAGCGTGGCGAGGGCGTTGGTGATGGGTGTGCCGGCGCCGAAGAGGATGGGGCGCATGACTTCATCGAGCTTCAACTGCGTGGAGTCGAGCGGCATCATGTAGATGGGCACGCCGGAGGTAAAGAGCGCCTGCGAGGCGGGGATGTCCATGGCGACGTTGTATTCGGCGGATGGGCCGCGGCTGGGACGGTAGCCGAGGTCGCCGTATCCGCGACGGATGGAGCCGCCCATGAGCACCACGCGTTTGAGCTGGCGGAAGGCCGTGGGGTCGCGGCGGATGAGCGCTCCGATGTTGCTGTAGGGCGCGATGGCGACGAGCGTGATCTGGTGCGGATAGCGATGGATTTGCTGGATGAGGAAGCTGATGGCGTTGTGGAATCCGTCGACCGGCAGAGGCTGCGCCTGAGCCCAGTGCGCCTGCGAGAAGGTTGCGGTGGGGTGCGTTTGCGGGCCGGCGGTGACGGGGATGCCGCGATGGCCGGTGACGTCAAGGAAGCGCTGGACGAGCCGCCCACGGAGGGTGGTGTTTCCCCAGGCGGTGGTGATGCCGAGAAGGTCGACCTGCCGGGGGGACTGGAGCGCGAGCGCGAGGGCGTAAGCGTCGTCGATGTCGTCACCGATGTCGGTGTCGAGGAGGATTTTCTGGGGCGCGGTGGCCTTTGCCGTTGAGGATGCCGGCGCGCTCGTCATTCCGGGTTGGGCGAGGAGCGGGATGGGCGCGAAGACGAGTGAAAACAGGAGCGGAATCAGCGGAGCCTTTGAGAACAAGGCGGGCCTCCCATTAGTGAACGTGGCCGTGGGCGTGAGTGTGCTCGTGAGCTTCGTCGGCTTCGAGCAGGGCCGCACAGGTGTCCGCGATGTCGCAGACAGCATTTTCGAACTGCACGGTGGTGTGCTGGATGTGGAATTTTTTGCGGAGCAGATCGCGAATGTTGTCGAGGATGATGCAGCTTTCCGAAGGCGGGATATCGGGAATGGTGACGTGCATGGCGAGCGCGCGGCTGTTGGAGCCGAGGCTCCAGACGTGAAGATCGTGCACGTCGACGACGCCTTCGATGTCTGACAGGTTTTTGCGGATTTGATCGAGGGAGATGCCGCGGGGCGCGCCTTCGAGGAGGATGTTGAGGGTTTCGCGGACGATGCCGAAGGAGGACCAGAAGATCATGGCGGCGATGACGATGGAGAGTGCGGGATCGATCCAGGTCATGCCGGTGTAGAGAATGGCGAGGCCGCCGAGGATGACGGCGGCAGTGGAGAGCGTGTCGCCGAGCATGTGGATGAAGACGCTGCGAATGTTGACGTCGTGGCTGACGCCCCAGAGCATGGCCGCGATGACGCCGTTCATGAGGACGCCGGCGGCGGCGACGATCATCATGATGTTGGCTTCGATGGCATGCGGATGATCGAAGCGGTAGATGGCTTCACCGGTGATCCAGAAGGCGATGGCGATGAGGGCGAGGGCGTTGAGGAATGCGGCGAGGACGCCGGCGCGCTGGTAGCCGAAGGTTTTCTGGTCGTTTGGCGGGCGGCCCTGAAAGTAGACGGCGACGAAGGAGAGGATGAGGGCGAGCGCGTCGGAGGCGTTGTGGCCAGCCTCTGAAATGAGCGCCAGGGAGTGGGCGTGCCAGCCAGCGAGGAAGGTCAGGACGGTGTAACAGAGTGTGGCTACGAAGGAGATTCGCAGCACGCGTTGCATCTTTGCCGTAGGTGCGCCATGCACATGCATCTGCTACCAGTTTAGATGCTGCATTGAGGGCTGGAAATGGTTGTTTTTATGGGGATAACGGGGAATTCAAGCCGACGTGGTGCCGGTGGGGCGCGGGGTCTGGTGGGGAGAAATTCCGCGGCGCATGGGGACGCCGGAAGCCAGATCGCGCAGGCCGGACCAGGTTTCCGCGACGACGATGCTGTTGGCGGGCTGGTGGGGGTTGTAGCGCACCGAGCAGGGATAATCGAGGCGCATGGCGTGAATGTCGAGGTAGTCGCCGAGGGTGGAGACATCCTGCGAGCACTCGTAGACGACGCCGGAGACCTCGTACTTGTACATGATGAGGCGCATGCCGCCTTTGCGTCCGCTATCTTCTTCGCTGAGGTCGGAGGTATCGAGCACGGTGCCGTCGATGATGCGGCCGGTGAGGACGAGGGATTCGCGGCGGCGGCGTTCGAGCTCGTCGGCGTCAGGGCGCTTGCGGAAGACCAGGTAAAGGATGGCGCCGGCGCCGAGGGCAAGGGCTGCGGCTGTTCCGTAAACCTGGGGGTCACGCAAGGAAAGTGGTTGCATTCGGCGCTCCGCGGGAGGCTGACTGCAAGGGCCCGCTAGAGGCAAGGATACCGCAGGAGCGGGTGGATTGGCGGGTGCTTTGGGAGATGCGGATGGTGTGCGTGCCGCACTTTGGTTTTCCGGTGCGGGAAGACCGATCCAGAGACGACTCTGGAGGGTGTTTTGAGCGGCGCGCAGCGAGGTGGGGCGCGCCGCTGGCGATATACTTGAAGCAGAATGGTGAAACGCAAGTCGTCTTTTTCCGCCGGCTCCGGCGGTGTTTTTTCCCTCGACAGCCGGGAGTCATCCGGTGCGCCACGCATCCGGTCGACGACCGTGCTTTGCGTGAAGCGCGGGAACAGCGTGGTGATGGCGGCGGACGGCCAGGTGACGATGGGCGATGCCGTGATGAAGCATACGGCGCGCAAGATCCGGAGGCTGTACCAGGACAAGGTTCTGGCGGGGTTTGCGGGGTCGACGGCGGATGCCTTTTCGCTCTTCAGCCGTTTTGAAGGGAAGCTGGAGCAGTATGCGGGGAACCTGGGCCGGGCAGCCGTGGAACTGGCGAAGGATTGGCGCACGGACAAGATGCTGCGCAACCTGGAGGCGCTGCTGGTGGTGGCCGACGTGAACCAGATGTTCCTGGTGGGCGGCGCGGGCGATGTGATTGAGCCAGACGAATCGATTTTGGCGATCGGCAGCGGCGGCTCGTACGCGACGGCCGCGGCACGGGCGCTGATGCAGAACACCGAGCTGGGGGCTCGCGAGATAGCCGAGAAGTCCCTGCGCATTGCCGGGGACATCTGCATCTACACGAACAGCCAGCTGACAATTGAAGAACTGCACGCCGAGTAAGCCGGGCGTCACGAAGGATTGAGCACCATGGCGATTTATTTACCCGGAGCGGCGGAGGACCAGGAGCTTTCGCTCGACCAGCTGACTCCGCGCGAAATTGTAATTGAGCTGGACAAGTATGTTGTGGGGCAGAAGGCGGCCAAGCGCGCGGTGGCAATCGCGCTGCGCAACCGGATGCGGCGGCAGAAGCTGACGCCGGATCTGGCGGACGAGATCATGCCGAAGAACATCATCATGATCGGGCCGACGGGCGTGGGCAAGACCGAGATTGCGCGGAGGCTGGCAAAGCTGACGGGGTCGCCGTTTCTGAAGGTGGAAGCCTCGAAGTTCACGGAAGTGGGCTACGTGGGGCGCGACGTGGAGTCGATGGTGCGCGACCTGGTGGAGATTGCCATCGACATGGTGCGCGAGGAAAAGCTGGAAGAGGTGGAAGACAAGGCGGAGCTGAATGCCGAGGAACGGCTGCTGGATCTGCTGCTGCCTCCGCCGACGCCGCAGCCTGCGCCGGCGGCAGCGGGGAACGAGACGCCGGATGCGCACGGAGCGATTATTCTGCCGCCGCCAGCGGGGAGCACGCCGCCGGCGAGCGAGTCGCACCAGCGGACGCGGGAGAAGCTGCGGCAGCAGTTCCGCGAGGGCAAGCTGGATGACCGCATGGTGGAGATGGATGTGCGGGAACGCGGTACGCCGTCGTTTGAGATCATCTCGAACCAGGGCGTCGAGGAGATGGATATCAACCTGAAGGATATCCTGCCGAACATCTTTGGCCAGCGGACGAAGAAGCGCAAGATGAAGGTCGGCGAGGCGTTCGAATATCTGGTGCAGGAAGAAGAAAGCCGGCTGATTGACATGGACCAGGTGACGCGGACGGCCGTGGAGCGCGTGGAGACTTCGGGCATTGTCTTTCTGGATGAGATCGACAAGATTGCCGGGCGCGAAGGCGGGCACGGACCGGATGTTTCGCGCGAGGGCGTGCAGCGGGACATTCTGCCGATTGTGGAAGGCACGACGGTGAACACGCGTTACGGAATGGTGCGCACGGATTACATCCTGTTCATCGCGGCGGGCGCGTTCCACGTGTCGAAGCCGAGCGATCTGATTCCGGAGCTGCAGGGGCGGTTCCCGATTCGCGTGGAGTTGAAGTCGCTGACGGTGGAGGACTTCATCCGGATTCTTACGGAGCCGAAGTCGTCGCTGGTGAAGCAGGCGACGGCGCTGCTGGAAACCGAGGGGCTGAAGCTGGAGTTCACGCCTGAGGCGATTGCCGAGATGGCGCAGTTCGCCTTCCGCGTGAATGAGACGACGGAGAACATTGGCGCGCGGCGGCTGCACACGATCATGGAGAAGGTGCTGGACGATATCAGCTTTCTCGCGCCGGACCTGATCAAGCACATGAAGACGCAGCCGGAGAGCGGCGTGGTGGATCTGGCCGCGGCCGGGAAGGGCGAATGGGAACCGCTGGCGCCGCTGCCGATCGTGGAGCGCGAAACGGCGACGGGCCGCGAGAAGGTGGCAGTGGTGGATCCGGAATATGTGAAGCAGATGGTGGCTTCGATTGTGAAGGACCAGGATCTGTCGCGCTACATTCTGTAATCGCAAGAGGTACAAAAGCGAGAAACGGCCCGGAATGCGGGCCGTTTCGCTTTTTGCGCGCTACATGAGGAGCCTGGGGCCGTTCATGCGGGTGAGCTCTTCGCGGACTTTCGAGAGGCCGTAGCGGCAGGTATCGAACTGCTCGGCGAGGCGGGCGAAGAGGCCGGCTTCGCGGGCGTATTCGAAGAGGTCGAACTGGGAAACGATGTAGTAGCTTTCCTTGCCGGTGGCGACCAGTTCGGCGAAGCTGGCGTCCTCAGCGTATTTGTGGGTGGATTCCGGGTACATGCCGGTGGAGAAGAGCGCGAAGTCGCCGATGTGCTTGCGGATTCGACGTTCTTCGTCGAAGGAACTGGCCAGTCCGTTGACCGGGTCGGAGGCGGCCAGCATGACGCCCAGCGCGCGGATCGGGTGGCCCTCGTGGTCGCGGAGCGGGTAGAGGCGCTCGGTTTTGGTGAAGTCGATGAGGATGCCGGCGACGTAGCCGGTGAGCACGGGGTCGTGGACGGGCGTGTAGGCAGTGAAGCAGTGTTCGACCACACCGGTGAACAATTCGTGAAGGTCGGTGGATTCGGGAACCATGAAACCTCCGGGCAGAGCGCGTGCCCCTCTGCAAGTATTTCTCCCGATGCCGGTTGAGCGATTGGACTCCTGCGGATCTGGCGGCTCGTTGAGGGAAGGGCCACGCCGGGAATTCCGCATCGCTCGCGAGAATCAGGAGATTTGCTTTATTGAGTCCCTAATTTATGGAAAAAGTCGCGAAGAGCAAGCCCCTATTTTGGTTCCGTGGCGCGATTTGTTAGCAGTCGAAACGCGCAACTGCGAGACTTTCGGATGGGGGGATGGAGATTTGCAACCGTAACTGATGCGTTTTCAGGCGGTTCTGGAGGCGCAGGCGGGATGTGGCGAGAAAAGCGGGTTTATGGCCTGCGACGGCGGGGAGTTGCGCTGGAAGCGGCGGGCCGGCGGGGTTTGGCAGGCGCTGCGAGGCTAGGCCTGGAAGGTGGTCGGGGTGCGGTGGCGGGCTTTTTGCCGCGCTGGGTGGCGAGGCGGAGCTGATCGACCTCAGAGGCGGTGAGTTCGCGGACCTGGCCGGGTTCGAGGTCGAGGACGAGCGGGCCGTAGCCGACGCGGCGGATTTTCTCGACATGGTGGCCGATTTCCTCGAACATTTTGCGGATTTCGCGGTTGCGGCCCTCGATGAGGGTGAGCTCGAACCATGGGTTTTCCGCGTCGCGGACGAGACGGAGCTTGACGGGGGCGGTCATGACGCGACCTTCGCCGGGGCGGCCACGGTCGATCATGATGCCGGACCGGATCTGGTCGAGGTTTTCCTCGGCTGGGCGGCCACTGATTTTGACGAGGTAGACCTTGGGGACCTGCGAGGCGGCGCGGGTGAGCTGGTTGGCGAGGGCGCCGTCGTTGGTCATGAGCAGGAGGCCTTCGCTGGCGTAATCCAGGCGGCCCACGGGGTAGATGCGCTCGCCGCCGCGCGCGCGGCCGTGGAAGAACTCCATGACGGTGTGGCGGCCCTGCGGATCGCTGGAGGTGGTGACGTAGCCCCTGGGCTTGTTGAGCATGAAGTAGCGATGGCGCTCGGGGCCGTGAAGGAGTTTTCCGTCGACACGGATGTGGTCGTGTGCGGGGTCGGCTTTGGTGCCGAGCTCGGTGACGACCTGGCCGTTGACCTGCACGCGCCCGGCGAGGATGAGCTCTTCGGCTTTGCGGCGCGAGGCGATGCCCGCGGAGGCGATGATCTTCTGGAGGCGCTCGCCGGTGGCGGAGTCAGGATGCGCAGCCGGTCTGGTGGATTTTTCCGGAGACGGGGGAGATTTGCGGCCGGCCATGACTAATTCCCAGTGTTTTCTTCGACGGCAGCTTCGATTTCGAGAGACTCGACATCGATTTCGATGCCGGGCAGGTCTTCTTCGATATCCGATTCCGGCTCGACGGTGATTTCGATGGCGGCGGGTGTGCTGGCGCCGGGTGAGCCGTGTTCGGCACGGGAGGCGAGTTCTTCGGCGGAGATGGCGGGTGCATGCCCGGTGGTTGTGGATTCCTCGCTGCCGGAAGCGGCTTCGGCAGCGGCTTCGCCGGATTCTTCGCCGGCGAAGGGCAGATTTTCGTTCCCGGAGGGCTCTTCGGCGTCGGCCAGCTCGCCGGCCATCTTCTCAAACTCTTCCATGGAGGGCAGCTCGCCCAGGTCCTTGAGGCCGAAGCGGAGGAGGAATTCCTTGGTGGTTTTGTAGAGGATGGGGCGACCGATGACCTGCTTGCGGCCGGCGGTATTGACGAGCTTGCGGCTGATGAGCGAGCCGATGACGCCGGAAGAGTCGACGCCGCGGATTTCACTGACTTCCGGCGCGGTGACGGGCTGCTTATAGGCGATGACGGCCAGGGTTTCGAGGGCCTGGAGCGAGAGCTTGATGGGCGGCTTGAGGCTCTTGACGAAGGCGCGGACGGAGTCGTGGTACTCAGGCTTGGTGGCGACGCGGTAGCCGCCGGCGACCTCGCGGATTTCCATGCCGCGATTGCTGGTGGCGTAGTCGGCGATGAGCTCGTCGAGGGTGGTGCGGAGTTCGTCGCGGATTTCGCGTTCGCGCTGGCGGAGGAGGCGCTTTTCTTCGGCGGCGGCGGCCTCGGCGGCAGCTTCGGGGCTGAGCTCAGCTTCGGGCTGCTCGGCAATCCCGGCAGGCGTGGCGTTTGCGAGGTCGTCGGCGGGTTGCTCGGCTTCCGGAGCCGGTTCTTCTGCTTCGAGCGGGGATTCGGGAGCGGGGATGGCGACGACTTCTTCGGCCTCCTGCGCGTCGGCTTCGGCGAGGGCGGCGGACTCGGCGGCAAGCGCCTCTTCGCGGGCCTGCTTTTGTTCGAGCGCCTCGGCGCCAAAGAGCGCCGCGAGCTGCGCGAGGGTGACGGGCTCCTCGGCCGCATAGATCACAGCTTCGATTCTTGCTTTCAGACTCATGGATGCTCTTTCGATAGTAATGAAGCAGCGCAGCCTTAGGCGAGGATCGCTCGCCCCGACAGGTCATTTTAAGGCGGATTTGCTGTTGCCATACACCGCCCGGATTCGGAAATGCGGCTTTTCCCGAGGGAAGAGCCGCGCAAGGTGCAGCCGCTTCGATGGATGCCTTGAGGAAATCCGCTCTATGTCCAGTCGTCGCGGATGAGGGCTTCGCTCTGATTGAGGATTTCCTCGAAGCGATCCTGCTTCTTGATGAGGATGTCAGTGAAGTTGGCAGGCTGGAAGAGCAGCACGGCCTGCAGGCGGACCAGCTCGAGCATGGCCAGAAACATGGCGATGAGGGTGCGCTCGGAGCGGGTGTTGCCGAGGAGACGGCGCAGGGAGACGGGCTTTTCTTCGAGGATCAGGCGGCGGCGCATGTAGTCGATCATCTGGCCGACGGTGACGGTATCTTCATCGACGTTGAGGACGGGGCGCTCGCGGACGCGCTCGAGGATTTCACGGAAGACGCGGGCGAGGTCCATGGTGTCGGCGGCGATTTCCTGCTCGGTGCCCTCGGCGTTGCGGAACTCGCGGATTTGCGGGTTGGAGAAGACGGCGGCCTCGATCTGCTGCTTCTGGGCGAGCATTTGCGCGGCCTGCTTGAAGCGCTCGTGCTCGAGGAGGCGCTCGACCAGCTCGCGGCGAGGGTCTTCCTGTTCTTCGCCGGCGATTTCGACGGGCAGGCGGGGGAGCAGCATTCGGCTCTTGATGTGGATGAGCAGCGCGGCCATGTAGATGAACTCGCCGGCGGTGTCGATGTCAGTCTGCTTGAGACGTTCGACGTAGGCGAGGAACTGCGCGGTGATTCTGGCGATGGGTATGTCGTAGATGTCGATGTCCTGCTTGCGGATGAGGTCGAGCAGGAGATCGAGGGGGCCGTCATAGACCTTGCCGACGGTGACCGAGAAGGGGAAGGCGTTTTCCTCGTCGCGAGGCTTGTCTTTGCGGGATTTGGGGGAATTGGGGTCGGGTTTCTGGCCGGGGGCGGAAGTCTCCGCCGGTGCGGGTGGTGCGACGGCAGGCGACGGCTCAGCGGCGGCAGCGGGTTCCTGCTGCGGCGGAGTGGCTTCGTCGATGGGGCGCTGCTCGTCGGTCATTCGCACACCTCGGGCGGCAGGTGGACGGCGGCGCGAACCTCGGTCATGGTCTGGCGGGCGCGTGCGGTGGCGTGCTTGCAGCCTTCGTTGAGGATGTCCTTGACAAGGTTGCCTTCCGCGAATCTGGCGCGGCGCTCCTGCATGGGGGCCAGCTCGGACACGACGGCATCTGCGAGCCAGGTTTTGCATTCAATGCAGCCGATGCCGGCGGTGGTGCAGCCTTCGCGGACCCTGGCCTGGGTTTCGGCGCCGGAAAAGACCTTGTGCAGGTCGAAGACCGGGCAAACGTCTGGGTCGCCGGGGTCGGTGCGGCGGACGCGGGCCGGGTCGGTGACCATGGGCTTGAGCTTTTTGCGGATCTCGGGCTCGGGGTCGCTGAGCAGGATGGT
>DAHVZZ010000559.1:0-9621 GCA_027323785.1 Acidobacterium sp.
CTCCTCCGCTGTTCGGCCGCGTTACTTTCCCCTATCCGGCGGCCGCAGTGTAATGAAGGGGCATCGTGCCGCAACCATGACCCGATGTACGACACTCGTTCCCGGCGGAGTCGATACCGAGCCGTGTGACGAGGACTTCAAAGATACTCATTCTCCGATTTGCAGATACCACCGTTGCGTTCGATCAAATCGGGTTGAGGGCTCCATCTGCGGCAAGGTCGTCGAACAGTTGGGGCTGTTTGATCGGTGCGGCCGGAAAAGGCGGAGGACGTACAAGTATTTCGACATTTTCCAGGCGAGGCTCAGGGCATGGAACTGGATGGAGCCCAGCCTGTGAGCCAGGTGGCTCTGTTCTTAGCATTACTGGAGTCACTTGGAGAATGGTTAGGCCTGCGCTTAACTGATGCTGGCAGACAGGCCTTGTTGTAGGCAGACGGCCTGCCCGGCAGCGGAGGTTCCTCATGACAGGAGTCGTGTCCGATACTCATCCGGCGTCGCATGCCTGGACTGCCGCCGAGACAGTCTCATACTTCGGAGGAGATCGTGACCGAGGGCTTACCTCAGCTGAAGCTCACCGCCGCCTTGCCCAATATGGCCACAACATGCACCACCGCGCAGCGCGCACCCCGGTGTGGATGCGTTTTCTGGCGCAATTTCGCGATGCGCAGGTCTACCTGCTGCTCGCCGCAACCGCAGTATCCCTGCTGGTCTGGTGGATGGAGCATGCTCAGGGCCTCCCCTATGAATCTCTGGCAATTGCCGCCATCCTCCTGCTGAACGCGGCTTTTGGATTTCTGCAGGAGGAGAGAGCCGACCGCGCCCTCGCCGCGTTACGGCGGATGACTCCCGCCGAAGCGTCGGTGATCCGCGACGGGCAGTTACAGCGCATCGAAGCCTCCGTGCTCGTGCCGGGAGATTTGCTGGTGCTTCACGAAGGGGATCGAATCGCCGCTGACGCACGTCTCCTCGGGATCGCGGCCTTTCACACACAGGAATCCGCACTGACCGGAGAAAGCCTCCCAGTTCCCAAAAGCCTTGAGCCTGTTCCCCCGGATGCAGTCCCAGCCGACCGGCACAATATGGTTTACTCCGGAACCATCGTGGTGTCGGGTCATGCTCGTGCAATTGTCACAGCTACCGGCGCACATACGGAATTCGGACGTATCGCTTCGCTGCTTCAGGAAACAGAAGAACGCCAGACTCCCCTGAAAAAGGAGCTGAACCGCCTGGGAAAGAACCTGGGGATAGCGGTCCTGAGTATCGCCGTCATTGTCATCGGCACGCTGCTGCTGCTCTACGGAGCGCGGGATGGCGAGACGCTCATGCGTATTCTTCTGTTCGCCGTTGCCCTGGCCGTCGCCGCAACGCCGGAAGGTCTGGCCGCTGTGACCACGGTAGTGCTGGCTCTCGGTGTGCAGAGAATGGCGAAGCGAGGGGCCATCGTTCGCCATCTCGCCGCCGTGGAAACACTCGGCGAAGCGACCGTCATTGCATCCGACAAGACCGGTACGCTGACGATGAATGAGATGACCGTGCGGCTTGTGGCCACTGCGTCCGGCCGCGCAATGAGTTCCGCCAGCGGATACCGGCCGGAAGCAGTCTGGAAGATGCCGTCGGGCGAGGAGCTTGACCCGTTTCTTCGCCAGGAGGTTCGGGATACGCTGCTCGCTGCAGCCCTGGTCAACAATGCCAGTCTGCAGCAGCAGGAAGGAAGCTGGACAATTCAGGGCGATCCCACTGAAGGAGCTCTGCTGGTGGCAGCCGCAACGATGGACATTGGTCTTGCGGAACTCGGGTCCCGATGGCCACGCGAAGGCGAAATCCCGTTTTCTTCCGAACGCAAACGCATGAGCACGCTCCACGGCTGCACAGGCGGGTGCCTGACGGCTGTGACCGGGCCCTCGATCCTGTTGACCAAGGGCGCGGCCGATGTGATCCTCAGCCGCTGCACAGGGGAAATGTTCGAGGGACGCAGCCGTCCTCTCACAGAAGAACGCCGGCGAGAGATCAGCAGCGCGCTTGACGAAATGGCAGGTCAATCTCTGCGGACTCTGGGCGTTGCGGCGCGTTCGCTTGCTGCCGATGCCCGGCTCGGCACAGGATTGGAAGACTCATTTGAGAGCGACCTGACTTTCCTGGGACTGGTGGGCATGATCGATCCGCCCCGTCCGGAGGCCCGGGCCGCGGTTGCCAAAGCGATGGCCGCCGGCATTCGTCCCCTGCTCATCACCGGGGATCATGCTGCTACCGCCCGCGCCGTTGCTCGCGATCTCGGCATAGGGGCATCCGCTGACGTGCTCACTGGCCCAGATCTGGAAGCCATGAACGATGATGATCTTACCGCAGCGCTGCGGCGGGTCTCGATTTTTGCCCGCGTCGATCCCGGGCATAAGCTCCGCATCGTACGCGCGCTGCAACACAATGGCGAGATTGTGGCCATGACCGGCGATGGCGTGAATGACGCGCCCGCACTCAAAGCTGCCGACATTGGCGTGGCCATGGGTATTACCGGCACAGATGTGGCCAGGGAGGCCGCCGATCTGGTGCTGACCGACGACAACTTCGCCACCATCGTGGCCGCCATCGAGGAGGGGCGGGCCATCTTCGATAACATACGCAAATTTCTCCGCTATCTTCTGGCGACCAATTTCGGCGAAATCCTGACGCTTTTTTTCGGAGTGGTCCTCTCCGCCGTACTGCTCAGAGGCAGAGGAGAGGAGTTGTTGTTGCCGCTGCTGGCGGTCCAGGTCCTCTGGATCAATCTGGTTACGGACGGTGCACCAGCTCTGGCTTTGGGCATCGATCCGGCGGCTTCCGACCTTATGCACCGCGATCCACTCCCAGTCGGAGCGAGGGTCGTCGATTCGGCCATGATCATGGACATAGGGACCGTTGCCACAGTGATGGCCATAGGCACTCTCGGCATTTTCTTCTGCCAGGACCAGAGAAGCCCTCTCCAGTCACACCAGACCCTTGCATTCACCACAATGGTGTTCTTTCAGCTGATCAATACGCTCAATGCGCGCTCCCCTTTGCAGAGCGCATTTGTGGGGCTCTTTCGGAATCGGTGGCTGTGGGCCACCCTCATCGGTGTCTTTGTTCTGCAGCTTATCATTCTCAATTTGCCCTTTTCCCAGGCTGCGCTGAGCGTTATCCCGCTTAGCCAGGAACAGTGGCTGCATTCCCTGGTTATGGCCAGTAGCGTGCTCTGGATCATGGAAGGGGTCAAGTGGCTGCGCCGCCGCAAAGCTTCAGCATCCTCATCCGACCCGGCAGCTGCAGCAGAAACGGAGCCACAATGACGGACCCAGTCGGATCGCAACCCGAAGTGGAAGAGAAATGGAAGACAGTGGCCCTCTTTCTCATCACTCTGGCAGTTCTCTGCATTTGCGCTCTTGTTCTTTACCCCTTCATTTCGGCAATCACAGGCGCTGTGGTCCTGGCCATCATTACGCGTAAACCGTACCTCTGGTGGCGCGCCAGGATCCGGAATCGAACCGCAGCGGCGGGTAGCGCATTACTGCTGGTCACCCTCAGCATCATTGGTCCTGCACTGTACCTGGTTCAATATCTGGCTCGCCATGCCATTAACGGAGCTGCCATGCTCCAGGACGGTCGAGCCCAGCGCGCCCTCGATGCCTTCCTCGACCGCTTCCCGCGCCTGGCCTCCGTCATCGAGCACGGTTCCGAGTTCGTCACCCTGGGTGACGCAACCGAAAAACTCGCCAGATTTGTCAGCTCGCATCTGGTCGGAGTTCTGAGTAATTCTCTGGCAGCTGTCAGTCAGATCGTGATCATGCTCTTTCTCCTCTTCTTCCTCTATCGCGATGAGGAGATCGGTGTTGGATTTCTGACTCGTCTTCTGCCCCTGAGCAAAACCGAGACGGACTCGCTGGTCCGGCGCCTCGGAGAGACCATTCGCGCAACCGTACTTGGCCGCCTGATGGTCGCAGTTGCCCAAGGCATCGTCGCCGGTGCCCTGTTCGCGTTGCTCGGTCTACATGCGGCAGTCATTCTCGGTCTCCTGACCGCTGTCGTCGGCCTGGCCCCTCCCTTTGGAGCGTATATCGTCTGGTTGCCCGTCGCTGCGTGGCTTGGTGTCACCGGCCACTGGGTCAGGATGACGATTCTGCTTGGTATCGGCTCCCTGATTATCAGCACGCTCGACAACTTTCTTTATCCCGCGCTGGTGGGTACTCAACTGCGTCAGCATACGGTGTCAGTCTTTCTCTCGCTGCTCGGCGGCGTCTGGCTCTTTGGCATCGCAGGCCTGGTACTCGGGCCGCTCGTTTTCTCAACCGCGGAAGCTCTCCTCACCATTTGGAAAGCCAGAACCACTGAGACTCAAACTGATCCGTCACGGCTGTCTGACCAGGAACGGGCTGCGGAAACCCTGCCGGAGCGCGATCATACAACCACCTAGTTCAATCACCGAAAGCGGCGGGTCTCGTTGCATTGTCGAGATCGATCTGATTCACGCCGAGTCACGCCGCGTCCAGAGCCCTTAGGTACGGAGCCGTGCGGCTGACTTTGGACTGCGCGACGTCTCGAGGCGTTCCTTCAGCGACGATGGTGCCACCGTCTTCTCCGGCACCCGGACCGATATCGATGACCCAATCGCTGGAAGCGACGATGTCCAGGTCGTGCTCGACCACGATCACGGTGTTGCCGCCGTCGACGAGGCGGTTGAGCTGGGCCAGGAGCCGTGCAACGTCAGAGGGGTGGAGGCCAGTCGTCGGCTCGTCGAGCACATAGAGTGTGTCGCCCTTCTGCGGGCGCTGCAGTTCGGTGGCGAGCTTGATACGCTGGGCCTCTCCGCCACTGAGTTCGGTAGCAGGCTGGCCGAGACGCAGATAGCCGAGGCCCACCTCGCTCAGGACGGTGAGCGATCGCGCAACAGCATCTTCGCCGGAGAAGAACTCGATGGCATCATCGACGGTGAGGGCGAGAACGTCGGCAATGCTTCTGCCCCGATATTTCACTTCGAGTGTTTTGGAATTGAAGCGTGCGCCTTTGCAGGCTGGGCACGGGGAATAGACGCTGGGAAGGAACAGCAGCTCGACACAGACAAAGCCTTCTCCGGAACAGGTGGAGCAGCGGCCCCTGGCGACATTGAATGAGAATCGCCCCGCGTCGTAATGGCGCTCACGCGCTAGTTTCGTTGCGGCGAACAGGCGGCGCACGTGATCGAAAAGACCCGTGTAGGTGGCCATGTTGGAGCGCGGCGTGCGTCCGATGGGCTTCTGGTCCACTTGCACGAGACGGTGAATGGATTCCAGTCCACTGACGATGCGGCCGCCGTGGGTGACCGGAGCACTGGCGGAAAGCGGGTCTTCTTCGGCATCTTCCGCGGAGAGCGTTTGGCCGAGGTGCTGTGCAGCGAATTCGACGAGGACCTGGCTAACGAGGGTTGATTTTCCGGAACCGGAGACACCAGCGACGGAGGTGAAGACACCCAGGGGAAAGCGGACATCGAGGTTGTGAAGATTGTTGCGCGTGACGCCGGAGAGAAGGAGCCACCCGGTGGGTTGACGGAGTGCCGCGCGGGACGAGGATGAGCGCGTGGCGTAGAGATAGTGGCGGGTCTGCGAGGCTTCAATTCGCCGGAGGCCGGCGGGCGGGCCGCTATAGAGGATTTCACCGCCTCGATCCCCGGCTCCGGGACCAACGTCGACGATCCAGTCGGCACGGCGGATGACATCGACTTCGTGCTCGATGACGAAAAGCGAATTGCCGCTGCGGCGCAACGCTTCGAGGGCATGGAGAAGCGTCGCCGTATCCGATGGGTGCAGTCCTGCGGAGGGCTCATCGAGGACGTAAACGACCCCGAAGAGGTTCGAATGCACCTGTGTGGCCAGACGGAGACGCTGGAGTTCACCGGGCGAGAGCGTAGGGGTGGTGCGCTCGAGGGCGAGATAGCCCAGACCAAGGAGAAGCAGCGCATCCAGACGTGCGACGATGTCCTGGGTGATGCGCAGAGCGACGGCAGCTTTCTCAGGCGTGCGACGAAGAGGCGAGGTCTTCTCGCTGGCATATGGCTGCAGGCGGCGATGGACCTGCTGCAACGGAAGGGCGCCCAGTTCTGCGATGTCGAGCTCTGCGAATCGGACTTCCAGGGCATCAGTGCGCAGACGTTTACCTTCGCAGGCGGGGCAGTCGGTGGAAAGCATGAAGGCGGAGACACGCCGCTTCATCATCGCGCTCTGCGTCTTCGAGAAGGTTTCAAGGACGTAGCGCCGTGCGCTGGTGAAAGTGCCCATGTAGCTCGGCTCGGTTTTGGCGCGGAGAGCGCGGCGCGTTTCCGCCGGAGTAAAGCCGGCGTAGACGGGAACAACAGGCTGATCCTGGCTAAAGAGGATCCAGTCGCGGTCTTTTTGGGGTAGATCACGCCACGGACGATCGACGTCGTAGCCGAGGGAGACAAGGATGTCGCGCTGGTTTTGTCCCTGCCAGGCGGTGGGCCATGCGGCGATGGCACGCTCGCGAATGGTGAGCGACGGATCGGGAACCATCGACCGTTCGGTTACCGTGTAGATGCGACCCAGGCCATGGCATTTAGGGCACGCCCCTTCCGGGCGGTTGGGCGAAAAGTTCTCCGCGTAGAGCATGGGCCGGCCGGGCGGATAGTTGCCGGCACGCGAGTAGAGCATACGCAGCAGATTGGAGAGCGTGGTAACGCTGCCTACGGAGGAGCGAGCGGTCGGCGATCCACGCTGCTGTTGCAGAGCAACAGCGGGCGGCAGACCATCAATCGAGTCGACGTCGGGAACACTGAGCTGGTGGAAGAGACGTCGCGCATAGGGTGAGACGGATTCCAGATAGCGCCGTTGCGCTTCCGCGTACAGAGTCCCGAAGGCAAGCGAGGACTTTCCGGATCCGGACACGCCGGTGAAGACCACGAGAGCGTCGCGAGGAATGTCGACGTCGACGTTTTTGAGGTTGTGTTCGCGTGCGCCGCGAACGCGGACTCTGTCCGGCGGGGCCGAGCGCCCGGGGTGACGAAAATGGGCGGGAGGATCGTGGGCTCCGGAATCCATGCGAATGTTTGGATGCGCGAAACCGGGGCGGACGTCAGCTTGCGGAATCGCTGAACAAGTGAGAGGCGGCCGAACGGGAATCGTTTGGGAAGGCGGTCCATCCGACCGCTATGGGTACCGCCTGGCCGTATCACTACCGAGCCCGCCGGAAGTGGAATGTGACGGAGAGCCCGCCTCATCCGTCTCTCCTCGACCGGCTAGGTGTCGTTGGCGTACTCTCCTTGTTCAGCAAGGAGAGTACATGCCGGACTCCGTTGAACTTCCGCAGGGCGCACTGGAGCTGCTGATTCTCAAGGCCATTTCACTGGGGCCGCTGCACGGCTATGGCATCCTGCTTCGCATCCAGCAGATGTCGCAGGATCGGCTGGAGATTTTGCAGGGATCGTTCTACCCCGCGATCTACCGCATGGAAAGCCGCGGCTGGATCAGCGGAGAGTGGGGAGAATCAGAGAACCGGCGGCGGGCCCGCTTTTATCGTCTGACCGTCGCGGGGAGGCGCCAGCTCAAAGCAGAGAGCGAACGATGGAGGGATATGGCCAGTCTGGTGGCGAACATCCTGAAGGTCGCGCCGGGTGAAGTGTGAGCGCGCTGCCCCGAATCCGCAGCTGGTGGAACGCGATTGCGCACCGCGACGACATTCAGCAGCAGGTGGAAGCGGAACTGGAGTTTCACATTGAAGCCCAGGCTGAAGAGCTGATGCGCAGGGGCGTGCCCGAGGCGGACGCCTTGCGGCGAGCACGCGCCGAGGCCGGACGACCCGACACGCAGAGCGAGAAATATCGCAATGCCATCGGCCTTCGGATTTTCGACGAGCTTGCCGGGGATCTTCGCTATGGGCTGCGCGGGCTGCTGCGTAATCCGGGATTCGCGGCTATCGCCGTTCTGTCGCTGGCAATTGGAATCGGCGCTACGACGGCCATGTTCAGCCTGATTTACGCGGTGCTGCTGCATCCGTTCCCATATGCAGGGGCGAGCCGGATCATGAATCCGGTGCTTGTGAACGATGAGAACCCCTCGGAGGTGCGGTGGTTTGCGCTCTGGATGCCGCAGTTTGCGGAACTGGGTAAGGCTCGGTCTGTCCAGAGTCTACTCGGGTTCAACCAGGAAAACGCACTGCTGGCAGGAAAGGGCCTGCCCGAGGACGTCCTGGCCGTCTATTTGACGGAGAACGCGGGTGAGTTCTTCGGTGTGCATCCCTTGCTGGGGCGAATGATCGAGCCTGGCGATGCGGCGAAGGGCGGGCAACCGGTCGCGGTGCTGAACTATCGATTTTGGCAGCGGCATTTCCAGGGTGCGCGGGATGTGGTCGGAAAGACGCTCAACCTGGACAATAGGGTCTACACGATCGTGGGGGTGATGCCGCGACGCTTCGCCTTTAATGACACGATGGGTGTCGGCGACGTGTATCTGCCGGCGAGCACGATGCGCGCCGTGCATGGCCGCTCCTTTGTCATTCCATGGCTGAAGCTGAAGCGAGGGGTGACAGGGGCCGAGGCAAGCGCGGAACTGAATGGGATGGTGCATGCCTTCGCTCGGCAGAATCCCACGCATTTCCCCGGGAAATTTCATCTGGCACTGCAGCCGATTGTGGCGCCATATGCACGGAATACAGAACGAACACTGGATCTTCTGCTGGGCGGTGTGGTGGTGCTGCTACTGATCGGTTGTGCCAACTGCTCCATCCTTCTGCTGGCCCGCGGAGCCGCACGTCGCCACGAATTGGCTGTACGCAGCGCGCTGGGGGCCAGCCGCTGGCGCATCGTTCGCCAGCTTGTGGTGGAAGCGCTGGTGATCTCGTTTGCCGGGGCTGCGCTGGGGTGCGCCGGGTCCTGGTGGCTGGCAGAGGTACCGATGCATCTGGCGCGGAGTTCGTTTCCGGCGGAATCCGCCATCCGGATCAATCTCCCTGTCCTGGTGTTTTCTGTCGGCGTAGCGCTTGCATGCGGCATGCTCCTGGGACTTGCACCGGCACTGCGCCTCTCCCGGCCCGATCTGGCTCCGGCAATGCAGTCCACGGTTCGCCGTATCGCCGGCCCGACCAGTCGCGGTAGGCTGAATGCGCTGATTGCCGTACAGACGGCGTTGACTTTTGTGCTGCTGGCGACGGGAGCCATGGCGATCGGCGCCTTTTTCCGCATAACCCATGTTCCTTTGGGATACGATCCGCGCGACGTACTGAGCGCCGGAATCATGACTCACTTCCGCGATCCTGCCGAGTGGGCCCGGATCAGATCTCAGGCAGACCGCGCCGCATACTACGAGCGAATTCGAGAGAGCATGGCATCTGTCCCGGGCATCGTGTCCGTGGGCATCAGCGTGGATGTCAATCCACCTTACGGAGGGAGTCAGCAGAAAGTCGAAATGCCTGGTTCCAGTTCAGAAGGGGAACAGGATGCGCGAATCCTGGAAGTGGGACGACATTTCTTCTCTACGCTTCGGATTCCGGTACGCGAAGGGCGCATCTGGAACGTGGCAGAAAATCGGCGAGGTGACGGCGTCGCCGTGGTCAACCAGGCGTTTGCAGAGCACTGGGCTCCGCATCGGAATCTTATTGGCAAAGAAATCCGCATTCCTGGTCTCGTGG
>DAHVZZ010000561.1:0-1923 GCA_027323785.1 Acidobacterium sp.
CTCCGCGGCGGGTGGTTTCCTTCCATGCCTGGCGTGCGTCATCCACCCAGAGGGCCACATCGCGGACGCCGTCTCCGTGGACGCGCACATGCTCGGCAATTTCGCCGTCCGATCGCAGCGGCGTGGTCAGGACCAGGCGAATCTTGCCCTGTTCGAGGACATAGGAGGCCCGGTCGCGGACTCCCGTTTCGGGTCCGGCATAGGCCACCAGCTTCATGCCGAATGCCAGCCGATAATAGTAGGACGACTGCCGCGCGTTCCCCACATAAAACTCGACGTGATCGGTTCCGTTCAGGGGAAGAAAATCCGTCTGCGTGGCTACTTCCGGGTGCAACAGAGTTGACATGACAGAACTGCTCCTTTGATCGCTGCGGCGCCGGTCCGCGTTCCGGTGTGTGGTACCGGTATCTGGGGCGCGGTCCTGGCACGCAACGACTGATTACAATAAACCCCCGCAGCCACAACTTTCCAGTAACAGGGGCTGAAGAAATGACGAATTTTGATGGAATGGTTATCCGCCCCGGAACCGGTATCGTTTTGGTTACATGGGGATGAACGGGGCGATGCTATGCCAACGAGAAAAGGTCCGGCGAGCGGACCTTTTCCCCCTCAGAGCCGGATGCCTTACGGTTTCAATTTGGAGAAGAGGCTGAGCTTGGAGATATCGTTCACCATGATGAAGGCGAAGACCAGAATCAGCATGACCACGGCGACGTTGTAGACGCGCTCCAGCACTTCCTGTTTGATGTTCCGGCGGAAGGTGCTTTCGATCACCAGCAGCAGAATGGTGCCGCCATCGAGGATGGGGATGGGCAGCAGGTTCATGATGCCGAGGTTGATGCTGATGAGGGCCGAGAGCTGGATGATGGGCTGCCAGCCGGGCATTTCCGCGGCTTCGCCGGTCATACGGGCGATGCCGATGGGTCCGCTGAGCTGTTGCACCACCGCGCCGGCATGAGGCGTGAAGAGGCGATGCAGCACGTCGAGGATGAAACCGGAGCTGCGCAGGTTGTAATCGACGGAGTGCCTGGCGGCCGCGCCCAGAGGCAACTGCTCGACGCGGTAGGGCGGCGGATTGGGCGAGAAGCCGAGGCGATAGCCGGGCTTTTGGCCGGCGAAATGCGCCCAGATGGGCTGGACGGAGATGCTGAACTGATGTCCGTTGCGCTGGATTACGAGATTGGCCGGTTTGTTGCCGGCCTGGTCGAGCACGGCAATGATGGAACTGATGCCATGAACCGCTACACCGTCGACAGAGACGACGGCATCCCCAGCTTTGAGGCCGGCCTTCGCCGCCGGATCGCCGGGCACCACATCGTGGATGGTGACAGGAGTGTTTTGCAGTACGGGCAGCAGGCCCAGCGCGCTGAGCTCGGGAGCCGCGCCTCTGGATGGAGTGGAGAGGTAGAGCTCGGTGCTGAACTGTCTGGTTTGGCCATTGACCACCCGCTGCACGGTGATCGGCACGGTGGAGTTGGCATCGACTGCGGAGCGCTGTTCCACCACGTCCCAGGTGGGATTGGTGCTGTCCCCGAAGCGGATGACGCGATCGCCCGACTGGAGCCCGGCGCGTGCCGCGGGGGTGTTGGCAGGCACAAAGTCCAGAACCGCCGGGGAGCTGAGGTAGACCGGGACCTCGTTGTGCATCATGTACAGGCCGGTCATCAGGCCGAAGGCGAGGACAAAATTGGCGAAGGGACCCGCGACGGCGATCAGAATTCGCTGCCAGCGCGGATGCGAGGTGAGGTCGGTGGGCGCCCCAGTGCCCGAACCGATGGCTTCTCCGGCCATTTTGACGTAGCCGCCGAAGGGCAGGGCGCCGATGCAGTATTCGGTATCGCCGTGCTTCAAGCCAAAGAGGCGGGGAGGGAATCCGATGGAGAAGGTTTCAACCTTGACGCCGAATGCTTTGGCCACGAAAAA
>DAHVZZ010000571.1:0-4118 GCA_027323785.1 Acidobacterium sp.
TTTTTCGGTCCTGATGGATGGTGAGGACGTCACGGAAGGCGGTTTTCATGACGCGTTCGAGGCGATCGTAGACATCCTGCACCTCCCAGAAGAGATGCTGCTCGTCCTGCACCCATTCAAAGTAAGAGACGGTCACGCCTCCGGCGTTGCAGAGGATATCGGGAATGACGAACACGCCGTGCTCCTGGAGAATCTTGTCGGCGTCGGGAGTGACGGGTCCGTTGGCGCCCTCGGCGAGGATTCTGGCGTCGATGGCCGCGGCATTGCGGGCGTGGATGGTGTTCTCGAGCGCGGCGGGGACGAGGATGTCGCACTTCAGGCGCAGGAGATCCTCGGGGCCGATCGGCTCGCTGTCCGGGAATCCCTGGACGCGGCCGTTGCGGGATTTGAAGCGGATGAGGCTGGGGATGTCGAGCCCTTTGGGGTTGTAGACGCCCCCTGTCGAATCGTTGACCGCGATGAGGATGACGCCGGCCAGGTGCAGAGACTGTGCAGCGACTGATCCGACGTTGCAGAAGCCCTGAACGACGGCCTTTGCGCCCGCGAGGGAGATACCGAGGTGGTCGCAGGCACTCTGAACGGTGTAGAAAAGGCCGCGGCCGGTTGCCTCGGCCCGTCCCAGGGACCCTCCGAGGCTGACGGGTTTGCCCGTGACGACGCCGGGGACGGGATGGCCTTTCATGGCGGAGTAGGTATCCATGACCCAGGCCATAGTCTGCGCGCTGGTGTAGACGTCGGGCGCGGGAATGTCCTGGTCAGGACCGATGAGGGGCAGGATGGCGCTGGTATAGCGGCGGGTCATGCGCTCCAGCTCGCCCGGGGACATTTGTTTGGGATCGCAGGTGACGCCGCCCTTTGCGCCGCCGAAGGGGATGTTGACGACGGCACACTTCCACGTCATCCACGTGGCCAGAGCCTTCACCTCATCGAGGGTGACCTGGGGGTGGTAGCGAATGCCGCCTTTGGCGGGACCGCGAACGGAGCTGTGCTGGACGCGATGCGCCTCGAAGTGGCGAATGTGACCGTTGTCCATGCGGACGGGAACGGAGACGGTGAGGACCCTTTCCGGATATCGAATGAGGTCGCGAATATCCTGACTGAGATCCAGCGCATCGGCCGCGGCGTCGAAATTGGCCAGCGCGATGTCGTAGGCGCTTTCCTGCGTTGTTGCCAGCATTGCCTTCCTCCTTTCGACGGAAGCAGATCACAGCACTCAGATGAACGGGGAGGGCGGATCAGCAACCGGCTTCGCTGGCTGCAACGGCGTGGGTTTCCGCTTCGAGAGGCGGAGCGAGGGCGGGAACGAGCCATTTGCGGTATGCAGGGAGCCGTCCATGGGCCGCCTCGAAATAGAGGCGACGCAACTCTCGCGCTATGGGGCCGATGACGCCGCCGCCGACGGGCCGGTGATCGACGCGAACGACCGGCTCCATGCCGACGGCTGTGCCGGTGAGGAACAGTTCGTCGCAGATATACAGCTCACTGCGGTCAATGGGACGTTCCGCAACGGTGAGCCGGAGCTCGCGCCGGGCCAGTTCGAGGATGGAGTCGCGCGTGATTCCCTCCAGCACATTTTCGGTGATGGGCGGAGTGAAGAGGGCACCGTCGCGCACCATGAAGACGTTGCAGGTAGCGCCTTCGGCGACCTGGCCGTTCTCATTGAGCAGCAGGGCCTCGTCGAATCCGGCGCGCTTTGCGTCGTCGGTGGCCAGGGCGCTGTTGACGTAGGCGCCGCAGATCTTGGCGCGGGCCGGGATGGAGTTGTCCTCGATGCGACGCCAGGAGCTGACACCGGCATGGAGGCCCTTGTCGCTGTGGAGGTATTCGCCGAAGGGCAGGGCGATGATGGCATAGGAATCCTGGCTGTCGGTGCTGACGCCGACGCGCTCGGCGGATTTGTATGCCAGGGGCCGGACGTAGATATCGGTGCGGAAGCCATTGCGCCGCGCCAGCTCCGCGGTGATTTCGGACAATTGATCCGCCGATGCGGGCACGTCGATGCGGAGAATGCCGCAATTGCGCTTCCAGCGCCGATAGTGCTCGAGAGGCCGGACCAGAAAGAGCTGGTGCTCGGCGTCGTTCCAGTAGCCGCGAATGCCTTCAAAGACGCCGGTTCCGTAATGGAGCGCGTGGGTGAGAATGCCGACACGCGCTTCGCGCAGCGGGACGTATTCGCCGCCGAAATAGACGATCAGATTCGGATCCGCTTCAGCCTGCATAAGACACCTCCTGGAGGGATTCGCGGAGAAGCTCGCGTCCGCGATCGAGCGCGCGCTCATCGAGTTCGAGCCATTTCGTGCTTTTGACGAGCCGACGCAGCGCGTGACGGACGCTCTCTGCTGGCAGGGTGCCGGTGCACTCCAGCAGCGCGCCGAGCATGACCATATTTGTGGCGCGCGAATCGCCGAGCTGATTGGCAATTTGAGTGAAGGGCCGCGCCAGGATGCGGAGATCGGAGCGGCCGCAGCCCGGCGGCAATGCATCGCCGTTGTAGATGATCCAGCCTCCGGGAGGGAGGGAATCGGAAAATTTGTGCAGCGATGGCTCGTTCATCGCCACCAGAACATCGGGATGGACGACCAGGGGCGAGTCAATGGGCTCCGCGGACAGCCGTACATGGCAGTTCGAGGTGCGGGAGCGCATTTCCGGTCCGTAAGACGGGAGCCAGGAAACTTCGAGGCCGGCATCGAGGCCGGCCTCGGCCAGGACTTCGCCGAGCAGCAGGACACCCTGGCCGCCGAATCCGGCGACGCGGACCTGGAGGTTGGCGGCCGGGATTGGGGCGGGCGTGGTTCGCGCTTCCGGAGGCTCGTTGTCTGCAATGCCAAGGATTGTGGGAATGTCGGCTGTGGGGACTGCCGGGTGTGTCGGCTTTCGCGGAGTGGCTTCTTGGGTTCGATCGCGAATGACGCCGAGGGGATAGGTTTTCTCCATCACGTCGCGCACCCAGTGCTGCGACTCGACGGGAGAGAGCTTCCAGATTGTCGGGCAGGGCGAGAGGATCTCGACGAGTGAAAAGCCCAGGCCGCGGACCTGGTTCTCGAGCGCGCGACGCACGGCACGCCAGGCCTGCGCCACCTGTTTGTTGTCGCCCAGACCGACACGCTCGATGTAAACGGGAGCTTCCAGCGTGCCGAGGAGTTCACTGACATGCAGCGGATAGCCTTCGTTGGCGGGATTGCGGCCGCCGGGGGTGGTGGTGCGGCGCTGGCCCAGCAGGGTGGTGGGCGCGACCTGGCCGCCCGTCATGCTGTAGATGGCGTTGTTGACGAAGATGACGGTGAGGTTCTCGCCGCGGTTGGCCGCGTGGAGAATCTCCGCCGAACCAATGGCCGAGAGGTCGCCGTCGCCCTGGTAGCTGATGACGATGCTGTCCGGATGGCTGCGTTTGACGGCTGTTCCCACGGCGGGCGCACGGCCATGCGCGGCCTGGACGTTGCCGACGTCGAAGTAGTAGTACGCGAAGACGGAGCAGCCCACGGGACTGATGAGAATGGTGCGATTCTGAATGTCCAGCTCGTCGATTGCCTGGGCGAGCATCTTGTGGATGATGCCGTGCCCGCAGCCGGGACAATAGTGAGTCTGGTGCTGCAATTCGTCCTTGCGGTCGAAGTTTGCGTAGAAGGCCTGTGGCCGCGAGTGCGCGACCTCGTACTGGTTTTCAGGTTCTTCAGACATGAACCACCTGCTCGCTTTCCGCGCAGAGTCGCGCCTGTTGCCGGACAAACGTCAGGATCTCCTCGTGCGAAGGAACATTGCCGCCGACGCGGCTCAGGAACTCCACGGGCCGGTCGCCATTGAGCGCCAGGCGGACATCTTCCAGAAGCTGGCCGTTGCTCATCTCCACCACGATGAAGACCTTTGCCCGGCGTGCCACTCGGCGGAAACTGAGGGTTGGGAAGGGAAACAGCGTGATGGGCCGCAGGACGCCGACGCTGAGTCCGGCGGCGCGGGCTTCCGCGGCGACTGCTTTGAGGATGCGGGCGACGATTCCGTAGCCGACCAGGACGATGTCCGCGTCATCGGTGTACAGTTCCTCGGCGCGAGCCTCGTTCTGCTGGGCGAGGCGGTATTTTGCTTCCAGATGCTGCACGTGGGCTTCGAGCTGGTCGTTGTCG
>DAHVZZ010000576.1:0-3782 GCA_027323785.1 Acidobacterium sp.
CGAGATCGGCTATCCGCTGGCCGTGCGCGCCCAGGCCGAGTGGCTGGGCTGGCAGGGTATCGAAGACCAGCTTCTTGCCTGGATGACTGAAAACCATGCCGCCACCCGATCGGGAGACAAATCGCGAACGGCCAGGGTGGCCGCGGACTTTGACGAACTCGTCCAGGCCCAGGTGCGGCGTCGGCGGCAGATGGGCAGTGCCGCGCCGGACGATCCAACCACGGAATTGCTCTCCGTGTCCGTCAACGGAAAGCTGCTGACGGACGCCGATATTGTTTCGATCCTGCGCAACTGGACCGCGGGCGACCTCGCCTCCATGGCAGCGGCCGTCGGCGTTGTGCTCTATTACCTCGCCACGCATCTGGAGGTGCAGCAGTCGCTGCGGGCCTCTCCCTCCAGTCTGGCCGCTGCCATCGACGAAATGTTGCGGATCGATGATCCCTTCCTCGTCAGCCGCAGGATCACCACCGCTGAAACCACCGTCGGCGGCTTCACGCTCGCCCCTGGCGCACGCATCTATTTGAACTGGACCTCGGCCAATCGCGATGAATCTGCATTCGGCGATCCGGATCTCTATCGTCCCGAAGAAAACGCGCCGCATAATCTGGTCTACGGAACGGGCATTCACGTCTGCCCGGGCCGCCCGCTGGCGACGCTCGAACTGGTCGTGATGGCAGAGACCCTGCTACAGATGACCTCGCGCATGGAAGCGGCGTCCGACGCGGCCCCTCTCCGGGAGACCTATCCCCTCGGCGGCTGGCGCGTGGCCCCCGTGCAGCTCCGCTGACGAAAACCTGTCCGGGACCATCCATCTGCCTTCCGTTCATCGGCAGCTATCTTGCTGCCCGGATCGCCGGCCTCCGGCGTCGACCTGCCCCGAAGTGAAACCGGGGAGCCGTCCCAATGCGGACGACTCCCCCGTATTGCTGGCTGCTGCGATTCGAGCGAGCTATCCCGAAACCGCGGCCCCTCATCAACTCTTTGGGACGAAGCGGATGGCCGCGCCGCCACCGGGAGCCAGGTGGAGCGTAAGAGTATCCGCTCTGGTTACAGTTTTGGCAAGAATGGTGACATGTTTGGGGTGGATGGCGGCGTCCTTTGCGTCCTCGTAGATGTGCGCCGTGTACTGGCCGCTGCCGAGGAAGCTGAGCGGGAGCGTGACGGTGCGCGGTGTCCAGTTGGTGATGGACCCGACGTACCAGTCGCGGCCCTTGCGGCGGGCGATGGTGACGGTTTTCGACGGGAAGCCCTGGAGCGCGAGCGTCTGATCCCATGAAGCGGGAACGTCGCGGATGAACTGGAAGGATGGCTGCCCCTGATAGGCCTGGGGCGCGTCGGAGACCATCTGGAAGGGATCGAAGTCGATGACGTAGAGGGCAAGCTGCTGGGCCCGCGTTCCCTGAACCATGGGACGATCGTTGCGGGGAATGAAGCCGGCCTCCGTGGCGTTGTCGAAGCCGCCGGGTGTGTAGTCCATGGGGCCGTTGAGCATGCGCGTGAAGGGCAGGGTGGCGCGATGGCGAGGATCGTCGCGGGCACTCCACTTGTTGTATTCCAGGCCGAGGACGGCTTCGTAAGTCATCACGTTGGGCCAGGTGCGATTGATGCCCCACGGCGTGGTGGTGCCGTGAAAGTCGAGCATCAGATGGTATTGGGCGGCGAGCTTTGCGGCGCGGTAATAAAAGGCGATCCCGGGCTGATCGCCGCGCTCGATGAAGTCGATTTTGACGCCCGCGACGCCCCACTTTTCATAGAGCGGGAATGCCTCTTTCATCTGCCGCCGGGCGTTGGCATAGTTGGCCCAGACCCAGATTTTGACGTGTCGGGCCGCGGCATACCGAACGATGGCGGGAACATCGATATCGCCGTTGAGCTGGGTGATGTCGCCCGGTTTGGACCAGCCGGCGTCAATGAGCATGTAGCGGAAGCCGGAGCGGGCGGCGAAGTCCACGAAGAACTTCACCATGGCGGTGCTGTTGGCGGGTTTGCCGTCGGGCCCGGTGTTGCCGTTCCACCAGTCCCACGCGGCTTTGCCGGGTTGGATCCAGCTGGTGTCAGCGATGCGGCTCGGGGGATTGAGGTCCTCCATGACGTTGGAGTCGATGAGGCTCCAGGGATGCGCCGCGACCTGGATCACACGCCAGGCGGTGTGGTGGGGCAAAGTGCCGGTGACCGCGAGGACGGGCCAGGAAGGGACGTCAGTGAATCGAGGGGCGACGATCGTGGCGAGCCTGAACTGACCCTGGCCGGGAAGCGCGGGCAGACGGCTGTTGGTGAGGCTCATGGCGCTGTTGCCGTGGAGATCCGCCTCAGTGATGGCGACCCAGCCGATGCCGGGCGCCTGCGCGAGCAGCGGCAGCCCCACCTGGGTTTTCACGGGAACGCCGGCCTGCAGACTGAGGGAGCTGATGTGCAGATGGACGTATTCGCCCTCGTAGGCGGAGCGGAAGCCCGGCAGCTCGATGGCCCAGATGCGGGCGTCTTTGGTGAACGCGAACTCGGTGTGTTCCTGGCGGAGGCTGTAGCCGCCCATGGCATGCTGCCGGGGGACAAGGTAGCGGAAGGCGACGGCTCCGTTATAGGCGCGCGCTTCGATGGTCATGGTGCGGCCCGGCCACTCTGGTTCCTTCACGGTGACGGCGAGACTGTTGTAGCGGTCGTCCACGTGGCTGGTCTTGCCGGCGGGCTCGGTATAGCTGTCCACTCCGGAGCCGGGCGTGGCGGAGATGATCGAAACGTCCTGACCGAGGGGCGGTCCTCCGGCGAAGCTGAGGCTGAGGGCGGAATTTTTGAGGAGCGGCTTGCCATTGAAGAAGAGCGAGTAGACGAGGTGTCCGCCGGACCCGGAGCCGCCGGCGGAGGCGATGCCGAACTGCATGCGGAGCCGGCCGTTGGGCGAGGTGAGCGTCGGAGATGAGGTCTGGGCGAAAGCAGGCAGGGCCAGCGCGACGAGAAGCAGCGCAAGCGCGGAGTAGAGAACGGTGCGGCGCGAAGTGCCTTGCGCGGAGAGGTGGAACGGATTCCCTCTGGGTGCTTTCACTGAATGACCTCCGGGTAGCGGGTGAAGGGCTGATGCAAACGGTTGCATTCCGGCCTGAAAGGCACAATGAGGTTCATCATACGACAGCGACACCCCTCAAAACGGCAGGGAGCAGCCGTCCCAAAGAGACTCCGAGTCCACCGCGGGCTGCGAGGTTTGACAGTGGGGATTCGCGGCCTCTAAGGTTCGGCCATGCGCAAAGAGAGTGGCAGGAGGGTGATCCGGCAACGGATGGCATGTGCGGCGGCGGTTCTGCTGGGGATAACGGCGTGGAGTGGAGCACGGGCAGCGACGACGAGTCCGCGGGCAACGCCGAATTTCGGGCCGAATGTGCTGATTTTTAACCCGAAGATGCCGATGGCGGGGATTCAGAAGCAGATCAATCGCGTGTACGCGGTGGAGCAGAATAACCAGTTCGGACCGCAGCGGTATGCGCTGGTGTTTCTGCCCGGAACGTATCACGTGAACGTGCCGGTGGGCTACTACACCGAGGTGCTCGGCGTCGGCGCGTCGCCCAACGATGTGCATATTTACGGCGACGTTCACTCGGACGGGCACGGGCCGCGGCACATCGCGCTGTCGAACTTCTGGCGGTCGGCCGAGGGATTTGCGGTGACGCCGACGGGCGGGACGATGCAGTGGGCGGTATCCCAGGCGGCGCCCCTGCGGCGGATGCACATTGAGGGCAATCTGGCTCTCAGCCAGCAGGGCGGCTGGTCGAGCGGCGGCTGGATGGCCGACT
>DAHVZZ010000579.1:0-4064 GCA_027323785.1 Acidobacterium sp.
GAAACTGCTCTTCGCTTTGCCGCAGCTCTTCCGTCCGTTCGTCGACGCGCCGCTCCAGCTCGTTGTTGAGCCGTTCGAGCTGCTGCGTCTTGCGATGCAGATCCACGAATACCGAAACCTTGGCCCGAAGCACGTCCGGAACCACCGGAACCGAGATATAGTCGACCGCGCCGCGCCGGTAGCCGTTGATGGTGTCGGCCTCAGAGAGGTGTACGCCGGAGATGAAGATGATCGCCGTCTTCTGGAACCGCGGATGGCGCCGGATCATGTCGGCCAGCTCGAACCCGTCCAGCTCCGGCATGCTCACGTCCATCAGCACGACGGCGATGTCCGTCTTCATCAGGATCTGAAGGGCCTGGCGCGCGGAAGTCGCCTGGATGAGGTTCTCTCCAAGGTCGGCGAGAATCGCCTCATAGGTCAGCAGCTTCCCGGGATGGTCATCGACCATCAGGATGTTGACTTTGTCCTCCATCGTCATACGATTCGCTATCTCCCGGGATTGTCTTATCTGTGCAGCCACATGCGTAGAGCCGACAGCAACTGTTCGGTGTTGACCGGTTTGGCCAGGTATTCTGAGGCGCCGGCTTCCAGGCATTTCTCGCGATCGCCCTTCATGGCCTTGGCCGTGAGGGCAATGATCGGAAGGCGTCGCAGAGAAGCATCCTGACGAATCGCCTGCATGGTTTCGTAACCATCCATTTCCGGCATCATGATGTCCATCAGCACAATGGCCAGGTCGGGCGTCGACTGGATCATGTCGATGGCCTCGCGGCCCGTGCCGGCGGTCAGAACCACCATTCCGCGACGTTCGAGCACGCTGCTCAGTGCGAAGATGTTGCGGACGTCGTCATCCACCACCAGAACCTTCCGCCCCGCCAGCGCATCGTCGGACTCGTGTAGCCGCTCCAGCATCCGCTGTCGTTCCGGAGGAAGATCCGAAACCACACGATGCAGGAACAGGCCGGTTTCATCCAGCAGGCGCTCCGGAGATTCGACGTCTTTGACCACCACGCTGCGCGCCAGCGAGTGCAGCTGTGCGTCCTCCTGCGGGGTGAGTTCTCTGCCCGTAAATACAACTACCGGCAGATCCATCAGCTGCGTGTTGCTGCGCAGCGCCTCGAGCACGTCGAAGCCGGTCATGTCGGGCAGGCGCAGATCGAGTACCACGCAGTCGTGGTCTTCGCGCGTGAGAGCCTGCAGCGCCTCACTGCCGGATTCGGCAAAGCCGATCTCGATATCCTGCCCCTCCAGCAGTTCCCTGATGGCTGTTTGTTCGGCGGGGTTGTCTTCCACCACCAGCAGGCGCTTGCGGCGCGGGGTCACGTATTCCCTGATGCGGTTCAGAGCCAGTCCCAGTTCATCGACGGAGGCCGGCTTGGTGATGAAGGAGAAGGCGCCGCGCGAGAGCCCGTGATGCCGGTCATCGTCGAGCGTGAGCACCTGAACCGGAATATGCCGCGTCCGCAGATCCTGCTTGAGGTGATTCAGCACGGACCAGCCCAGCATGTCCGGAAGGAACACGTCCAGCGAGATGGCGGTCGGCTGGTACTGCGCGGCCAGCATCAGTGCATCGGAGCCTGTCTTTGCATGAACCACCCGGAAGCCTTTGTCATGGGCGAGATCGTACAGCAGCCGTGCAAAGTGTTCGTCGTCCTCCACGACCAGCAGGACCATGTCGCCTTCCTTCAGGTCGTTCCTGTCATCTTCGAAGGTCGATTCCTGTTCGTCGGCAATCGCAATCTTTTGCCCACCGTTGACCGTCAGGTAGGAGCTGCTCTTCTCCTGCCGCTGCGAAGTCGAAGTAGCCGGCCCCACATATGTGGCTGGAATGTAGAGCGTGAAGGAGCTGCCGACGCCCGGGGTGCTGTGCAGCTGAATCTCGCCGCCAAGCAGACTGGCAAGCTCGCGGCTGATGGCCAGCCCCAGTCCGGTTCCGCCGTACTTGCGGCTGGTTCCTGCTTCGGCCTGCTGGAAGGCCTCAAAGATAATCCGCTGCTTATCGGCTGGGATACCGACCCCGGTATCCGTCACCTCGAAAGCGATCACCGAACCGGATCGGCTGAGAATCGGATGATCCTCGCTCCATCCTTCCCGCGCTTTGAAGACCTTCAGCCGGACGCCGCCCTTCTCCGTGAATTTGAATGCGTTGGAGAGGAGGTTCTTGAGTACCTGCTGCAGGCGTTTGGAGTCGGTGACCATGCCGCGGCCGATGTTGGGGTCGCTGTCGATTTCAAAATACAGTCTGCGGTTTTCCGCTTCGTGCCGGAAGGAGCGGGAAATCGCATCGAGGAGACTGGAGAAGCCGATCTCCTCGGCTTCGACGGAAACGGTTCCGGACTCGATCTTTGAAAGATCGAGGATATCGCTGATAAGCGTCAGCAGATCCGTACCGGCTCCATGAATGGTGCGGGAATACTCAACCTGTTTCCCCGTCAGGTTGCCCTCTGGATTTTCCGCCAGCTGCTGGCCCAGCACCAGAATGCTGTTCAGCGGCGTGCGCAGCTCATGCGACATATTCGCGAGGAACTCGGATTTGTATTTGGAGGTGAGAGCCAGTTCCTTGGCCTTGGCTTCCAAAGCGCGGCGGGCCTGTTCGATCTCCTGGTTCTTCCGTTCCACTTCCGAGTTCTGCTCGGCGAGCTGATGGGCCTTCTGGGCCAGCTGTTCGTTCGTCTGCTGCAGCTCTTTCTTCTGCGCCTGCAGTTCGGCGGCCAGCTGCTGGGACTGTTTCAGCAGGCTCTCGGTCTGCATCGTGACTTCGATGGAGTTGAGGACGATGCCGATACTCGATGTCAGCTGATCCAGAAAAGCCAGGTGAGAAGCAGTGAATGAGTTCAGGGTCGCCAGTTCCATCACCGCCTTCACCCGCCCCTCGAAAAGAATCGGGAGAACGATCACGTGGCGCGGCACCGCCTGAAAGAGGCCGGAGCGGACAGGAATGGTGGTCGGCGGAAGCTCGCTAATCAGCATGCGTCGTTTTTCGGCGGCGCACTGGCCCACCAGTCCTTCGCCGATGCGGACCTCCTGCGGATGGCCGCCGTCGGAATTGGCAAATGCGGAGAGCAGCGTCAGCGTGCCGGAGTCATCGCTGGACATGCGATAGATGACGCCCTGCTGCGCGTTGACGAGCGGCGCCAGTTCGGAGAGCAGCATGCGGCCGACGGTGCCGAGGTCGCGCTGCCCCTGCAGCATTCCCGTGAAGCGCGCCAGGTTCGTCTTGAGCCAGTCCTGCTCGTTGTTGCGGTCGGTGGTAAGCCGAAGGTTGCCAATCATCGTGTTGATGTTGTCCTTCAGCTCTGCCACCTCGCCGCTGGCTTCCACCTGAATGGATCGGGTGAGATCGCCCTTGGTGACGGCGGTCGCCACTTTCGCGATCGCGCGCACCTGATTGGTCAGGTTATCGGCCAGCAGGTTGACGTTGCCGGTGAGGTCCTTCCACGTGCCCGATGCTCCGGGAACGTTCGCCTGTCCACCCAGCCGGCCCTCCACGCCCACTTCGCGCGCCACGGTCGTCACCTGCGCGGCGAAGGTCGCCAGCGTGCCGGTCATGTTGTTGATGGTTTCGGCCAGCGCGGCCACTTCGCCCTTTGCGTTGACGGCCAGCTTCTGGGTGAGATCGCCGTTGGCCACGGCGGTCACCACTTTCACGATGCCGCGAACCTGTTCCGTCAGATTCACGGCCATGACGTTCACGTTGTCGGTCAGATCCTTCCAGATGCCGGCGACGCCCGGCACCAGCGCCTGCCCGCCCAGCTTTCCATCGGTGCCCACTTCGCGCGCCACGCGCGTCACCTCGGCGGCGAAGGCATTGAGCTGATCCACCATCGTGTTGATCGTGTCCTTCAGCTCCAGAATTTCGCCTTTCACATCCACGGTGATCTTGCGCGAGAGGTCGCCGCGGGCCACGGCGGTCGTCACCTCGGCAATATTGCGGACCTGATCGGTCAGGTTGCCGGCCATGGAGTTCACTGAGTCGGTCAGATCCTTCCACGTCCCGGCCACGCCCGGAACATTCGCCTGGCCGCCCAGCTTGCCGTCGGTGCCCACTTCGCGCGCCACGCGCG
>DAHVZZ010000580.1:0-1522 GCA_027323785.1 Acidobacterium sp.
TATCCGGTGCTGATGGCGTCGGACATTCTGCTGTACCAGCCGCACTTTGTGCCTGTAGGCCAGGATCAGCAGGCGCACGTCGAGCTGACGCGGGAGATTGCGCGACGGTTCAACCAGTTCTACTCGCTCGACGGGCGCGAGGTGCTCCCCGAGCCGAAAGTGCTTTTGACCCCCGCACCCAAGCTCCCCGGCACCGACGGCCGTAAGATGTCGAAGAGCTACGGCAATACGATCCTGATGAGCGATCCCGAACCGGTGGTAAGGCAGAAGTTGAAGACTATGGTCACCGACCCGGCACGCATCCGCCGGACGGATCCCGGCGATCCCGATAAGTGCCCGGTGGGCGATCTGCACAAGGTCTTTTCCACGCAGGAGACATTGGCTAAAGTGTACGAAGGCTGCCGATCGGCGGGCATTGGCTGTATTGAATGCAAGCGCTGGGCGGCCGATGCGCTGGTCGAGGTGCTGAATCCGATTCAGGAGCGGCGGGCCGGGTTCACCGAGCCGCAGGTGAAGGAGATTTTGAAAGCCGGCTCAGAGCGGGCCAGCGCGCGGGCGGCGCAGACCATGAACGAAGTTTATGCTGCGATGCAGATGACGATTACGGCCGAGTCTGTGCCGTAAGTGGAGCGGGTGGAAGGAACCTGGGAAGAAGACCTATTGACCGCGCAATCTCCCAATTCGGAAGCGATGCCTGAGGCAGGAAAGACAGCCGACTCTGCAGCGGAGCCGCAAGCGGCTACGACGCCGGAAAACGCGCCTGTTGGAGTGCCAGCCGCGCAGCCGGCCGAGGAAAAGCCTGCGGGCAAACAGCCTGGGAAGCAGCGGGCTGACGACGAGCAGTCGCCGTTTTCGGTGATCGTGGGGCGGGTGTACGACGGTCCGCTGGACCTGCTGCTGG
Source organism: Acidobacterium sp. (assembly GCA_027323785.1). Classification (GTDB taxonomy): domain Bacteria; phylum Acidobacteriota; class Terriglobia; order Terriglobales; family Acidobacteriaceae; genus Palsa-343. Next base: position 902 of record DAHVZZ010000580.1, read on the forward strand.
ACCTGATCCGCAAGCAGGACATCGATATCTACGACATCCCCATCGCCAAGATCACGGCGCAGTTTCTGGCCTATGTGGACCGGCTGAAGGCCAGCGACGTGGATGTGGCCGGCGAGTTTATTTACACGGCGGCGTTGCTGATCCACATCAAGAGCAAGATGCTGCTGCCGCGCACGCCTTCGGGGCCCGACGAGGCCGCCGAAGATCCGCGGCGGGAGCTGGTGGAGCGGCTGCTGGAACACGAGCGTTTCAAGAATGCGGCCCAGATGCTGCAGGAAAAGCAGATGCTCGAAGCGGCCACGTGGAGCAATCCGGGGCTGCGCGAGTTTCGCGACGACGTGGAGGCGGAGCCGGAGATCGCCGCCGACACGGTCGATCTGGTGCGCGTCTTCCGCGATATTCTGGAGCGCGCGCGCAACCGGCCGGTTCTGAACGTAACGGAGGACACGGTGACCGTGGGTCAGATGATCCAGTTTTTGACCCGGCGGCTGACGCTGGAAGACAAGCCGGTGGCCCTGCACAGCCTGCTGCGTCACACGCAGTCCGAGCGGGCGCTGATTGCGCTCTTTCTGGCGTTGCTGGAACTGGTGAGTTTGCAGGCCATACTGCTGCGCCAGGACC
>DAHVZZ010000586.1:0-6677 GCA_027323785.1 Acidobacterium sp.
TGCGCGTGAGACCTTTGGTTGCCGGAGACTGGCAGTAGCGCGAGCAGTTATCGACGTTGTTGGTGCCGATGACCGCCCGGGCTAACTTCTGCATGAGATAACTTTCTTCGTTGGTGCACTTCGAGGAGGCGATAAATTCGAGCGCATCGGGGCCATTCTTCTCCCTGATTTCCAGCATTCTGCGGGCGATGAAGTCCAGGGCTTCGTCCCAGGAGCATTCGCGAAAACGCTCGCCCTCGCGAATGAGGGGCGAGGTGAGGCGATCGCCGCTGTTCACGAAATCGAATCCGAACTTACCCTTCACGCAGGTGGAAATGCCATTGACCGGTCCGGCTTCCGGCTCCATCTTCAGGATCTGGCGGTCGCGATGCCAGACGTCGAAGGAGCAGCCCACGCCACAGTAGGTGCAAACGGTCTTGGTTTTCTCGATGCGGGCCATGCGCATGGCTGCTTCCATCTGCGACAGCTCCAGGATGGGTCCATAGCCCAGCTCCGGCTCGATGCCTTTGACGACATCGATCATGTCAGAGAGCGCTTTGCGGGGAAGTCCGGTGAAGTAGCCGGCTTCGCCGAGCATGGATTTCTCCATCAGCGCGTTGCACGGGCAGACGGTGACGCAATGCCCGCAGGATACGCAACTGGACTCTCCGATGGGCGCACCGCCATCCCACAGGACGCGCGGATGCTCATCTTCCCAGCGGATGGTCAGTGTCTCGTTGACCTGAACGTTCTGGCAGGCTTCCACGCAGCGTCCGCAGAGGATGCACTGGTCGGGATCGTAGCGATAGAAGGGGTTGGTCTCATCCTTCTCGTATGGCTTCTGCCGGTAAGGGATGGACTGATGCTCGACCTTGAGAAGGGCGGTGGTGTTGTGGACGGTGCAGTTCTCGTTGTTGTTATCGCAGACGGTGCAGTAGAGCAGATGATTGCCGAGAATGCGATCGAAGGCTTCGCGCTGGGCGGCCTGAGCGCGACGGCTTTCGGTCTCGACGCGGATTCCGGGGGTGACGCGCGTTCCGCAGGCGCGAACCAGTTCGCCGTCGATTTCGACCATGCAGGTGTCGCATGTCTGGATGGGTCCCAGTTGCGGAAGGTAGCAGACCTGGGCGAGTTCCCTGCCGGTTTCGCGATTGATGGCGTTGATGAGCGGCTCGCCTTCGATGCCGTGAATCGTTCGGCCGTCGACGATGAGATCCACAGTGGATGGGGTGGAGTGCGAATCGTGCTCCTCAACGTTGAGGAAATGCGGGCGAGCGGCAGTCTCGATGCTCATGGCGTTTTAGGATGCCGCTGCGAGCGGCGCGTTCAGGGCGGCGACCGCAGCATAGCAACTCGCCGGGAGGTTTGGGAAATCAGGCGGCTTTTTGCTCCACCTGAACGGAGAACCCAAGCTTCTGCAACTGACGTGCGGTGGCATTGAAGGAACGTCCGGGATCTTCGGCGACGGCAGGGCTCATGCCGACGTCGACGACTTTCGCCTTGAACTCATCGCGGTTGGCGAATTGCGGCGTGCCGCCTTCGATGCGGTAAGGATGGCCTTCCCTGCGCGGCAGCAGAGTGCAGGATACCTGGAGACCGTTCTGCTGAAAGTCGAGATGAAAGCAGACCGCGGCAGGCAGATCTTCCGGTTTGGTGGCGACAGGCATGATCAGGATGGATGCGGGCCTGGCGGCGGGCGGTTGCGCCAGACGGGAATCGACGCGGCTGAGGGCGGCAACTGCTCGCGCTTCCGGGCCGGGGAATGCCGGGGGTAATCCGGGGGCAGCAGTTTTTGGCCTCCCGAGGGGGTCGCCGGGTTAAGCTCAGGCTATATGCAGCATTCGGCCGTACTACTCATCGATTGTCCTGATCAACTGGGTCTGGTAGCCCGGGTTTCCTCGCTGCTGTATGAGCGCGGCGCCAACATCCTCCACGCGGATCAGCATCGCGACCGGGAGCTGGGCCTCTTCTTCATGCGGGTGGAGTGGGCTCTGGACGACGGGGATGGCGGCAACGGCTTTGACCTGGCGGGATTCGAGCGCGAATTCGAGCCGCTGGCGCGGCAACTGAAGATGCACTGGACACTGACTTCAAGCGGCTCGCGGCCGCGGGTGGCGCTTTTCTGCTCGCAGTACCTGCACTGCATGGCGGATCTGCTGCAGCGCTGGCGGGCCGGAGAACTGGCCTGCGACATTCCGGTTATTGTGTCGAACCACCGCAACGTGGAGGAGCTGGCCAGCTTCTATGGGATCCGGTTCGAGCACATTCCGGTGACGGCGCAGACGCGCGCGGAGGGCGAAGCGAAGCAGCTGGGGATTTTGGCCGAGCATGGGGTGGACCTGGTCGTTCTGGCGCGATACATGCAGATCCTGTCGGCGGACTTCGTCGAGCGGTATCCGTCATCGATCATTAACGTGCACCACTCGTTTCTGCCCGCATTTACGGGATCGCGGCCCTACCATGCGGCGCACAACCGCGGAGTGAAACTGATCGGCGCCACCAGCCACTATGTGACGGCGATCCTGGACGATGGCCCGATTATCGAGCAGGACGTGACGCGCATCTCCCACCGCGACGAAGTTGAGGATCTGGTGGCACGGGGACGGGATCTGGAGCGAATTGTTCTGGCGCGCGCACTGCGGTGGCACCTGGAACGGAGAATTCTTCGCTACGGGAACAAGACGGTCGTCTTCGACTGAGGAATTGTGGCGGAGAGGGAGGGATTCGAACCCCCGATACCCTTACGAGTATGCCTGATTTCGAGTCAGGTGCATTCAACCGGGCTCTGCCACCTCTCCGGAGGCGGGGAATACTTTTTGAGGATATCCGATTGCGCGGAGCGCGTCGAGTCATCCCCTGAGAACGCAGAATCGAGCGGAATAAAAACAGCGCGCCCCGCCGAAGATGGCGGGGCACGCTGCCATACAGCTGAAAGCGGATCGACTACTGGAGGCGGGACATGATGTCCGCCAGCACCTGCTTGCCAGGACGAGTGCGCTCCTGGGGCAGGGTGGCAAGCGGCTCATCGACCATGTTCAGCAGATCGGTGAAGGCAGGCTTTTGGGTATCGATGTAGAAGACACCGGTGAGGACTTCGCCCTTTTCATGCGCTTCCATCATGGTCTTTACGGCCAGCGCGCGATCGGTGGGATCGTAATCGTCGTGCAGCTTGCGGAGGCGCAGACTGGAGCCGTCGTGCATGGTCACGTCGTAGGTGGTGCCGGCATCGTACTCCACGTCGATCTCCTCGAAGTGGGGCACAAAACCGACCTCGTTGACGGGCTCGTCGTGCTCCTGCATGTACTTGTAGCTGCGGGTGGAGCCTTCGTGGTCGTTGAAGGTGACGCACGGGGAGATGACATCCAGCATGACCGTGCCCTTATGGGCGATGGCGGCTTTCAGCATCGAGAGCAGCTGCTGCTTGTCGCCGGAGAAGGAGCGCCCGACAAACGTCGCACCCAGCTGAACGGCGAGCGCGCAGGTATCGATGGCGGGCAGGTCGTTGACGACCCCGGTCTTCAGCTTCGAGCCGATATCGGCGGTGGCTGAGAACTGCCCCTTGGTGAGGCCGTAAACGCCGTTGTCCTCGATGATGTAGATCATCGGCAGGTTGCGGCGCATGAGGTGGACAAACTGCCCCATGCCGATGGAAGCGGTGTCGCCGTCGCCGGAAACGCCGATGCCCATCATGGTTTTGTTGGCCAGCAGCGCGCCGGTGGCCACGGAAGGCATGCGCCCGTGCACGCTGTTGAAGCTGTGCGAGCGGGAGAGGAAGTAAGCCGGGCTTTTCGACGAGCAGCCGATGCCGGAAAGCTTCATCACGCGCTCGGGCTGGACGCCCATCTGGAACATGGCGTCAATGATGCGCTCGGAGATGGCGTTGTGGCCGCAGCCGGCGCAGAGAGTGGTTTTGCCGCCGCGGTATTCGACGATCGGCAGACCGATGCGGTTCACTTTGGGACTTGGATTGGTGGCCGTGGCTGCCATTTAGATTCCCTCCTGCATGACGATTTCGTCGGTGACCGAGCGTGCGTCGATGGGCAGCCCGTTGAAGTGGCGAACGCTGCGCAGTTTCGTCGTCTGGTCAGCAGCCAGATCCAGCTTGAGCAGGCTCAGCATCTGCGCATCGCGGTTCTGCTCGACGATGTAGACGCGCTCGTGCGAGGCGACAAAGTCGTGAATCTCGCGCGCGAAGGGATAGGCGCGAATGCGGAGGTAGTCCGCCTCGACTCCGTATTCCGTCTTCAGCTGATCGCGGCTCTCCATCACGGCAAAGTCCGAGGTGCCGTAGGCGATGATACCGACCTTCGATTTTCCGTCCTGCACGATGACCGGAGCGGGAACCAGGGTGCGGGCAGTTTCGAACTTGCGCGCCAGCCGCTCCATGAGGTTCTGGTAGTCCTCAGGGCGCTCGGAGTACTGCGCCTTGTCGTTGTGTCCGCTGCCGCGGGTGAAGTAGGCAGCCTTTGGATGGTCGGTACCGGGCAGCGTGCGGTAGGGAATACCGTCACCGTCCACATCCCTGTAGCGGGCAAACTCGCCGAGACGCTGCAGGTCTTCCGCGGTGAGGACCTTGCCGCGATCCAGGGGCTTTTCCGGATACTGGAAGGGATCGGACATCCAGTTGTTCATGCCCAGATCGAGGTCGGAGAGGACGAAGACCGGGGTCTGCAGCCTTTCCGCCAGATCGAAGGCGGCTCCGCCGAACTCAAAGCACTCGCTGACGCTGCCGGGCAGCAGCATGACGTGCTTCGTGTCGCCGTGCGAGAGCATGGCAATGGAGAGGATGTCGCCCTGCGCGGTGCGGGTCGGCAGGCCGGTGGAGGGGCCGACGCGCTGGATGTCGAAGATGACCCCGGGAAGCTCGGAGAAGTATCCCAGGCCGGCAAACTCGGCCATGAGGGAGATGCCGGGGCCGGAAGTGGCGGTCATGGAACGTGCTCCCGCCCAGCCTGCGCCGAGGACCATGCCAATGGCCGCCAGTTCGTCTTCCGCCTGAACCACAGAGAAGCTGGCCTTGCCATCCGGCTCGATACGGTACTTCTTCAGGTAGTCGATCAGCTGCTCCACGACCGACGAGGACGGAGTGATGGGATACCAGGTGACCACGGTGACGCCGGCGAACATCGCGCCGAGGGCGCAGGCGGCGTTGCCATCGATGATGATCTTGCCTTCGGTGGCGTGCATCCGTTCCACGACGAAGGGATCCTGCTTGGTCAGCGATTCGGCCGCGTAGTTGTATCCGGCTTCAACCGCGCCCCAGTTGAGGTCGGCGGCTTTCTGCTTTTTCGCGAACTGCTTCCGGACCGCGGCTTCGACGGCCTTGATGTCCATGGAGAGGAGCTGCGCCGCCACTCCCACATAGATCATGTTCCGGACCAGCTTGCGCAGTTTTGCCTCCGGGCAAACCGCGGCGGTCAGCTTGTCAAACGGCACCGGATAGCAGACCACATCGTCGCGGTACTGCTTCAGGTTGAGGTTTTCCTCGTAGATGGCAACGGAGCCAGCGCGCAGCGAGAGAATGTCCTCGCGCGCAGTTTCCGGGTTCATCGCGATGACGATGTCAATTTCCTTCTTACGCGCGATGTAGCCGAATTTGCTGGCGCGAATCGTATACCAGGTGGGCAGGCCGGCAATGTTGGAGGGGAAGAGATTCTTGCCGCTCACCGGAATGCCCATTGCGAAAATGCTGCGCAGGAGGACGTTGTTGGCCGACTGGGAGCCGGAGCCGTTGACCGTCGCTACCTGGATGCTGAAGTCGTTGATAACTTGCCGTGAAGAAACCGAAAGCTCTGAAGCCGGCGCGCTTTGCGTGGTCTGCGCGCTGGCGTTGGTGGTCGCCATGTGGCGGTGTTCCCTTCAGGATCAGAAATGGAAAGATCGTTGGGGTCTTTCTGACTCATCATTATAGCGATGTAGCCCGCGTAATCCTAAGGAAGAGGCCGCACCATGGTCATCTTTACAGGGGTGTGGCGAAAACGTGACACTTGCGGTAAGCCATCACTTCTCCAACAAAGTGGCAGCGCAATCTATCCGCCCGTGCGCTGCCACTCCGAATTTTGCGCTTACCTGTGCCGAATGAACGACCCGGTATGCAGCTCGGCCATGGCCTGGCGAAGCTCCTCGGGCGTATTCATGACGATCGGGCCCTGCCACGCCACCGGTTCCTGGATGGGCTGCCCCGAAACCAGCAGAAAGCGAATCCCCTCCGGACCCGCCTGCACGAGGATCTCGTCACCGCGGTCGAACAGGACCAGAGAATGGTTGGCCGCGTCGTAGACGGGCGCGGCATTGGGGTCGGCGCCGGACTCGGTGAGCACGGCACGCGGCTCGCTGGAGTCGCGAAACGTGCCGACGCCGGCAAAGACGTAGGCAAAGGCATTGCGCGTGGTTTCGATTTTCAGCCGCTTGCGCTGGTTGGGCGGGACCGAGACATCGAGATAACTCGGATCGGCCGCAACGCCGTCCACCGGCCCGCGCTTACCCCAGAACTCGCCGCAGATGACGCGCACATGGGTACCGTCGTCGTCGGTGACTTCGGGTATGGCGTTCGAGGGGATGTCCTGGTAGCGCGGATCGGTCATTTTGAGGCGCGAGGGGAGATTGGCCCAGAGCTGGAACCCGTGCATGCGTCCGCTGGGATCACCTTTGGGCATCTCCTGGTGGAGGATGCCGCTGCCGGCGGTCATCCACTGCAC
>DAHVZZ010000590.1:0-3157 GCA_027323785.1 Acidobacterium sp.
AGCGCGTCGGCTCGCTCCAGTCCCGCAAGGTCAACGTCCGTGTGCTCGCCGCCACCCACCGCAACCTGCGCCAGGCCGTCGCCGACCGCCACTTCCGCGAGGATCTCTACTACCGCCTCGCCATGGTCGAGATCCAGGTCCCCTCGCTCGCCGAACGCAGGGAAGATCTGCCCCTGCTCATCCGCCATTTCGTCGACCGCTTCTCCCGGCAGTTCGGCAAGCGCATTCGCGGCGTCACCCCACGCGCCCGTCTTCTTCTCGAACGCCTCTCCTGGCCCGGCAACATCCGCGAGCTGGAAAACGCCATCGGCCACGCCTGCATGATGGCCGAAGCCGACGAGATCGACGCCCCCGATCTGCCTGCGTCTCTCCTCGGCGAAGACCGCGGCCAGCCGTCCCTGCCGACCGCGCCCATGCCTTCGTTAGTCAATCCCGAATCGGACGCCTCGCTCGCCGCCCAGGAGCGCCAGCTCGTCTCGAATGCTCTCGAACGCGCCAGCGGCAACCAGTCCCAGGCCGCGCGCGCCCTTGGCATCGGCCGCGACGCTCTCCGCTACAAAATGAAAAAGCACGGCCTGCTCTGACGATGAAGCAGTACGCCGCGCTCTGACGAACAGCGCTATCCGCCCTGCTTCTCCGCTCCCAGCATCCTCGCCACCGCTTCCCGCAGCACTTCCGGGCTCGCCGGCTTCGACAGGTACTCCGTGAACCCAGCCGCCAGAATCTTCTCCCGGTCGCCCCGCATCGCGCTCGCCGTCAGCGCCAGCACCGGAATCTCCCGGCAGTCTTCGCTTTGCCGCAGCTTCTCCAGCGCCCCGTACCCGTCCAGTTTTGGCATCTGCAGGTCCAGCAAAATCAGGTCGGGCTTTGCCGCGCAGGCCACCGCAACCGCCTGTTCTCCGTCCTCTGCTTCCGCCACCCGGTAGCCGGCGCGCTGCAGCACGATGCGCAGCAGCTCCCGGCTGCTCGGCCGGTCGTCCGCAATCAGAATCAGCGAATTGCCTTCTGGAGTAGTCATATGCGTTCTCAAACCCTGCCACTGCAAAAGGCACAGTCAGCTTAATCGGCCAGCATTTCAAGTGAGGGGTTAGCCTCTATGCTATCTCCGCTTCTTCCGCGATGGGAAGCATGAAGCTGAACCGGCTCCCTTTGCCCGGCTCGCTCTCGATCTCGATCCATCCGCCGTGCATCTGCACCAGCTCTTTCGTGATCGACAACCCCAGCCCCGTCCCCTCTCGCACTCCGCTGGTCGCATGACCCACCTGGTAGAACTTGTCGAAGATATTCTCCTGTTCTTCCCGCGGAATCCCAATCCCCGTATCGCCCACCGTCACCCGCGCAAACCCACTCTCTTCCGATGTCTCCACCCACACCGTCCCACCCTGCGGTGTGAACTTCACCGCATTGCTCAGCAGGTTGTAGAGCATCTCCTTCACCCGCAGCGGATCAGCGTCCACCTCGCACGTTGCCCCTCCTCGATCCTCCAGCGCAATGCCCTTGGCCACCGCGCCCGGACGAATCGCGTTCAGCGCCTCCTCCATGCTCCGCCGCAGCGGATACCGTTCCCGCTTCAGCACCAGATGCCCGGCCTCGATCTTGCTCAGATCCAGCACGTCGTTAATCAGTTCCAGCAAATGCTCCGAGTCCCGGTGAACGTGGCCCAGAAACCGCTTCTGCGCCTCCGTCAGCGGACCTTCGCTTTCCTCTTCCAGCAGCTCCGTGAATCCGATGATCGTGTGCAGCGGCGTCCGCAGCTCATGGCTCATGCTCGCCAGAAACTCGCTCTTCAGCCGGTTCGCCCGCTCGATCTCCTGATTGCGCATTTCCAGCTCTGCCGTATAAATCTGCTGCAGCTTGCGCACCTCCTGCTCGCTGCGTTTCCGCTCGCTCACATCCCGGATCACAGCCGTCACATGCAGCCCATTCTCCGTCTGGATCGGGCTCAGGCTGATCTCCACCGGAAACAGGCTCCCGTTCCGCCGCCGTGCGTGCAGTTCCAGCCCGCTGCCCATCGGACGCGTTCGCGGATGCTCCAGATACGAGTCCCGATGATGATGGTGCGAATGCCGCACCACATCCGGAACCAGCATATCCACCGATTTCCCGATCAGCTCCTCGCGGTAGTACCCGAACATGTCCTCCGCAATCCGGTTAACCAGCACAATCTCGCCCGTCGTCGACACCTCCACAATCGCGTCCGGCGCCGCCTCCAGCAATTGCCGGAACCGCCGCTCCATCCGCGCCTGTTCCTCCAGTGCCAGCCGCTGCTGGCGCTCCGACATGTCGATATTCGTCTCCAGCACATGCGACTGCGCCACTCCCAGTTCCCGAATCCACCGGCTGAGCACCGTCAGCTGCCGACCCGTCCGCGTCCGATGCAGAAGTTCGCCCTCCCAGTGCCCTTCCGACTGCAGCTTTTTCTCGATCTCCTCCACCGGCTCCGCAAACACTGTCCGCAGCACCTCGTGGCTCACCCGCCCCATCACATCCGCCGCCGTCCACCCATAAAGCCGCTCCGCGCCCTTGTTCCAGTAAACAATCCGGTCCTCATGGTCGCGCACCAGAATCGGCTCGTACGCCTGATCCAGCAACTGCGCCTGCCGACGCGAAATCTCCTCCCGCTCCTTCTGCTGCGTAATGTCGCGGGCGATCTTCGATATCCCAATCAGTTTCCCCGCATCGTCCCGCACCGGCGAGAGCGTCAGCGAAACCACCAGCGCCCGCCCGTCCTTGTGCCGCCGCATCGTCTCGTAATGCTCAATCGCGTCTTCCCGCCGAATCCTCCGCAGCAGCTCCTCCATATCGTCCTGGTATCCCGGCCAGGCCAGTATCGTAATCGGCTTCCCGATCGCCTCTTCCGCCGTATACCCAAACACGGCCTCCGCGCCCCGGTTCCACGTCGTGATCACGCCCTCCAGCGATTCGCTGATGATCGCGTCGTGCGAGTACTCCACCAGTGCCGCCAGCCTCTGCCGCGTCTCTTCCGCCTGCCGCCGCGCCGTAATGTCCCGGCACACGCTCGCAATCCCCAGCAGCTGCCCGTAACCCCCAAAGATCCCGAACGCCCGCATGTCCACCGCGATCGGCTTCCCTGTCACCGCGTGGCTCAGCTGGAACTCCCCTGTCCACGCATCCCCCTGCAGCAGCGCCTGCAGCA